>JAYURE010000897.1:0-7381 GCA_043756345.1 Deinococcales bacterium
GAAACTGTTTATCTGGTAAACATAAGCATGGCTTTGGACGCTTTTGATCTGGGATACCTGATGGGCCTGGCAGTCGGCGAGGGATCGTTCACTGGCGACAAGCAGCAGCCTGCCTTTCAACTTCGCATGACCGAAGAAGACCCGGAACCAATTCGCCGGGTGAATCGATTGATCGGCGGTTCGGTCTACGGGCCGTACAACCACAGTGAACGGCGGTACTTTGTGCTGATGTTGCGCGGACCAGCACTTTGGAGGGCGACAACACTCTTCTACGATCACCTGCCGAACTGCAAGAAACGCCGACTCTTTCTGGAATGGTGGCGCAAATACCAGGCAAAACTGCCGCCACTGCCGCCAGAACTCGAGAATGGTGCCGAAATCGGTCAAGAAACAGAGGTGAAGGCATGAACTCAAGCTTGAACCAAGAAACAGAAGCAAAACTCGAGGCGTACACAAACTTGGTGCGGCAATACGCGAAAACCCTGGATTTGACCAGCCCGAACATGCTGGCCGAGTTTGAAACCGCCGTTTCACGCTCGAGCGTCTACGATCAAGCCATTCCTGAAGGCTCGAGGGTGCTCGACATTGGTTCTGGTGTGGGTTTGCCGGGAATTCCACTGGCGATCCGTCGCCCGGACCTGAACGTTTGCCTGTGTGAGATTCGTCAACGCCGCGCCGCATTCCTCGAGCGGGCGGTCAGCAGTCTGAAACTAAAAAACGCCACGGTTCAAGACAAAGACGTTCGCAAACTGCACGATCTCGAGTTTGATGTCGTAATTGCGCAGGCTGTGGGCTCACTCGAACACCTGCTTTCACTCTCGCAGCACGTTCTTGCCCCAGATTGGACATTGGTTTCCCGAAAAGGTGCGATCTGGCAGGACGAACTGGCCGAACTCGAGGCGCGAACCACCGTTTCAAGCTTCGAGACGGTGCCGGTCGGAGATGGATTTCAGTTGGTAGTCGTTCACGGTCAGAATCTCGAAACGTGATTTTGGCTCGAAATGACCGTTTCCAGCCCAAAACACCCGCGATCAGTTGGCGGGCGGGTCCGCGCAGAGGTATGAATAAAGCATTGCTAGAGTTGGCACTCCAAGGGGGCGCATGAAAATCTTGTCACTGGTCAATCAAAAAGGTGGCGTCGGTAAAACCACCACGAGCGTCAACCTGGCGGCGTACCTCGCGGCGAGCGGACGAAAAGTCTTGCTGGTCGATCTCGATCCGCAATCAAACGCCTCGAGTGGCGTCGGAGTGCGTGGCGCAACCCAAGGAATTTACGATGCGCTGGTCGATCCGAGCCAATTAAACGACTTAATCCTCGAAACGGACCAAAAAAACCTGCATTTGCTGGCCGCCACGCCCGATCTGGCCGGGGCGAGCGTCGAATTGAACGATGAACCGAAACGTTTACGGGCCGTCCTCGAGACTTTGAAGGGTTACGACCTGGTGATCATTGACGCGCCACCGTCGCTCGGGGCGTTGACAGTGAATGCTTTGACGGCTGCGGACGCGCTGATTATTCCGTTGCAGGCCGAATACTACGCGCTCGAGGGCGTCGCGGGGTTGCTCGACACGATTGAACGGGTTCGCGGATCGTTGCACAAGAACCTGAAAACGCTCGGAATTGTGATCACGATGTTTGATACACGCACGAATCTGGCGCAACAAGTGGAGGAGAACGTGCGCACTCATTTCGGCGAATTGGTGTTCTGGTCGGTGATTCCGCGCAACGTCAAGCTTTCTGAGGCTCCAAGTTACGGAAAAACCGTAAATCAGTACGCGCCAACCTCGAGCGGTGCGGCCTCGTATCGCCGTTTGGCCGAGGAGGTGATTCAACGTGTCCAAAAACTCTAAAACCCCCACTCCGAGAGCCCTGGGTTCAAATCCGCTCGGACCGAAACCAGTTGAAAACAAACCATTGGCAAAACTGAGTGGCTTGGGTCGCGGCCTGGATGCGTTGATCCCCAAAACCACCTCGAGCGCGACGAATAAACTACCGATCTCGCAGATCAAACCAAACAAAACGCAACCTCGAACCCGATTTGATGATGCGGCACTCGAGGAACTGACCGATTCGATCCGCGAAAAAGGTGTGCTGCAACCGTTGCTTGTGCGTCCAAAAGGCTCGGGTTACGAGATCGTTGCCGGTGAGCGCCGTTGGCGGGCCGCGCAACGGGCCGGGCTCGAGGACGTGCCGGTGGTGATTCGGGAACTCTCGGACCGTGAAACGCTCGAGATTGCGATCATCGAGAACTTGCAACGCGAGGATCTCGGACCGCTCGAGGAGGCTCGGGCATTTCAGAAGTTGATCGAATTCGGCATGACGCAAGATGAGGCCGCGCAATCGGTCGGCAAGGCACGCAGCACCGTCACAAACGCGTTGCGCCTCCTAAGCCTGCCTGAACGCGCAGGCGCGGCACTCGAGGCTGGCGAAATCACTGCCGGTCACGCCCGAGCGATTCTGGCGAAGCCTCACGAGGATCGGGATTGGGCGCTCGAGCAAATCATCACTGGAGATTTGACTGTCCGGCTGGCCGAAGCGTTGCGCCGCGAGCCGGAACCCGAACCGGTCGCGCCAGGGGAGAAGTTGGTTCCCGGTGGCAAGCCACGCATTCACCGGCAACTCGAGGTCGAATTGGCCCGGCATGTCGGCACGAAAGTTCGAATCGTTGGGCAGGACAAAGGCCGTCTAGAACTGCATTATCACTCGATTGAGGATTTGAATCGGATTCTCGAGATGATCGGGTACGAGGCTTGAGGTAGGGTGCGCCGTGCGCACCATCAACGACACGGTGCGCACGGCGCACCCTAAGAAAAATCAGAAATCAGACTTGAAATTTAGCCAAAAACAGAATATACTCTCGAGACGAATCTGGGTGTGATTCGTCTCGTTGCACGTCAGCACCACAATCGGCCAGACAGTAAGAAGACCTCGCAACACGCGCAGCATCAAGGAGAACAAAATTATGGCATCATCTACCAAACGCAAACCCACCCTCGAGCCAGCCACCAGCGTCGCCCTACGGATTCACCCAGAACCAACCAACCCTCGAGAGGTGATTGCTAAAACCAGGAGAACGACGATGCCATTCGACCCACGAGCACACCTGATCCAACTCAAAGGCCGCGATTACCTGCCGGTCGCCGCACGACTGTTGTGGCTGAACGAAGAAACCGACCGTTACAAAATCGAAACCGACATCTTGCGACTCGAGGACAATTTCGCCGTGGTCCGAGCCACCGTTAGCGTTTTGGACGAAACCGGAAATCCAAGCCGCAGCGCCACCGCGATCAAACGCGAAGACAAAACGCATTTCCCGGATTTCCTCGAGAAAGCCGAAACTGGAAGTGTTGGACGTGCCTTGGGCATGCTCGGATTTGGCACGCAATTCGCACCAGAATTTGACGAGATCGAAGCGAGGCTCGAGGCCCGAGTTGTGGATTCACCACAGACGGTACGCGCCATCGAACCTGCTCGAGAACCAGCACGCGCAGAACCTCGAGCCGAAGCTCAGGCCGAACCCGCCGCACGCCCGAGCCTTGCAAGCATCGGCATGAAAAGCGGCAGCACGCTTGGACCACCAACCAACAAACGCAAACCAACGGAAGATTCAACGCCACCACCTGCTCGAGCCACGCAACAAGTCTCGAGCACAGAATTGGACGTGGATGACGGCCTCGAAGAATACGATCATGCCGAAGTCAACGACGAAGACGTCTTCAGTGAAGCCAAAGTTCGCCGCCTGCTCGCCATCGCCAACAAACTTTTCAATCTTTCCGGTGACGACCTCGAGCATCGCGTGCTCGGCGCGGCATCAAAAATTCTAAACAAAAGCGTCGCCGATTTGCACGCGCTGCACTGGAAAGATGGCAACGAAATCATGAGTGCGATTGAAGCGCAAGCGGTTAAAAAAGGTGTTTGGGAAAGTACGAAAAACTAAACCGAATGAAACTGCAAACGAACTCGAGCATTCCAACTCGAGTTTGTTGGTTTTGATCCCAAAATCATGACGATAATCAACTATTATGCTACACTCGTACCATGACGATGCTGCATTTCAACCTCAAACCGTACCTCGAGCGGCACAAGATCACGACGTACCGACTCGCCCAAGACAGCGGCATCACCGCCAGCACCCTTTACGGTCTGGCACGCAAACGCACGCAACACATCGACCTAGCCACCGTCAGCCGCATCATCGATTCGCTGAAACGGCTGACCGGACAAGAGGTTGTTATCACCGACCTGATCGAAAACACGAACGATCCCGCAACGATCAAGCCACAACTCGCAGCCTTGCTGAAAAATGCCAAACCGTTCGAGATGCCAAGCACGACACCCTGGACCAGCAACGAACTCGAGGACGACGAAACATACTGGCAGACGAAACGACTCGAGAAGCAACAGGCGCTTGAACTCGAACGCCAACGTCACCAACGCCAAAACGCGATTCTAAACGAAACACCAAACGCATGAAATCAAATGCGCTCGTGCTCGACACCGATGCGGTCAGTCACATCCACAAACAAAACACCTGGGGCCAACGCCTGACCTCACTGGTTACGGGCAGACACTTGCTGATCTCGTTTCAAACCCTGGCCGAACTGCGACGCTGGCCCGCAGAACGCAACTGGGGCGAACAACGACGCCACGAACTCGAACAGACACTCGAGAAATACGTGGTCGTTCACAGCACCGCAGGCATCTGTGACCGTTGGGCTGAAACGATGAATCAGGTGCACCGCAACGGTGCACACATCAGCGCCCAAGATGCCTGGGTAGCTGCGACCGCATTGGAACTCGAGATTCCATTGTTGACGGTGAACACCACAGACTTCCTCATGGTTCCAGGTTTGGAACTCGAGGCTCACGACGCGAAGTAGCCTTTGGTTTGTGTAAAGAAACCTGTCACACACAACGTAATCACGTCGGAACGAAAACTCATCAAGGTCCGTAAAGTGAAGTATGAAAATCAAAATCCTGACCGCGTTGTTCGTGCTGGCCTCCACCGCAATTGCTGCTGAGACGATGCGCTACACCGCTACAGCAGGCACCATCACGAAATACAGCAGCATCACCAACACGATCACAGAGGCGCTCGAGCCAGTCACCGCAACCGCGAGCGACGGCAGCGAACCGCCAAAAGAATTGCTCGAAAGTTTCGACAAAGCCTTCACGAAAACCGCGATTTCGAGCATCGGCGACATGACCGAAACCGTGCTCGAAGTTCAGTCCGACGGAACCCGAATCGTTTCGAGCGAGGCGAGCAGCAAGACCAAAGCCGCATCACTGCCAAACGCACCCGCCATCAAATTCAAAATTCGCAGCGCGTACAAACCGGACGGCAGTGTCGAAATTCAGGATGTCAAATACAACACGGACGGTCTGCAAAAAGAGATTGCCGATGCGCTCGAGAAAACCACCGAAGGTGCGAAAAAGTCACAGCAGGCCGCCGCGCAAGGACTGTACGGCGTGGCATTTGAGCCGAACGCGCCCGTCAGTCGCACCATCGAGAATACTGGATTGGGTGCTCTGGCCGGACTTGGAATCACTGGCGCGAACATCAACAGCACCATCATCACAACCCTGACCGGACACGGCCCGAACGGACAGTACCAGTTCAAACTCGAGACGAGCACACCCGCGTTCGATTTCAAACTGGCGCAACCCGGCGTGGAAATCGCGTACAAAGTCGAAGCCAGCACCGCGAGTGGCACGAACTCTTACCTGAACGATGGTCGCGTCGAAAACTCGAGCATCAGCACCAAAACGAGCATGATCGCCGACATCATCCTGCCCGGACAGAACAACGTCACCTACAAAATCAACATCAAACTCGGCATCGACTCGAGCACCGAAATCAAACTGATCCCATAACCAATTTCAAAACTGTTAAATGCACCAAACCTCGCCACTCGAGGCATGTTAGCCTCATGTTCTGTCGAGGAACAAACCCTCGAGACTCTGGAGGCCTTATGAAATACGAACTGCCAGCCTTGCCTTACGCCAAAGACGCCCTCGAACCAACCATTGACGCGCTGACGATGGAAATTCATCACGACCGTCACCATCAGGCTTACGTCAACAACTTGAACGCCGCGCTCGACAAGCACCCAGAAATAACGATCACGCTCGAGGAAATGCTCAAGAACCTCGCGGGCGTGCCAGAAGACATTCGTGCAGCCGTGCGCAACAACGGTGGAGGACACTGGAACCACACCTTCTTCTGGGACATCATGACCCCAGGCGGAGCCAGCGCACCCGTCGGCAGCCTCGCCGAAGCCATCACCGCGAGCTTCGGCAGCGCGGACGAATTGAAGGCCAAAATGACCGCAGCCGGAGTGGGCCGCTTCGGAAGCGGTTGGGCCTGGTTGGTCGTCAAGGACGGAAAGCTCGAGGTTGTCAGCACCGCCAACCAAGACACGCCGCTCGAGCTTGGTGCGAAAGCCGTGATCGGCGTGGACGTTTGGGAACACGCCTACTACCTCAAATACCAGAACAAGCGTCCCGATTACCTCGGCGCATGGTGGAGCACCATCAACTGGGACAAGGCACAAGCGAACTTCGCAAGCTGAGACTCGAGACCAAGCCATGCCGCGAGACGTAATGCTCGCGGCATTTTCAATTCCGAAACGAGGATACGATGCCAGTCATCAAACACAATCCGCCAGAACTGTACCCGCCGTACCGTGCCTACACGCACGCCACAGAAATTCGTGGCGACTCGAGAATGCTGATCATCAGTGGCTTGAATGGCTACCTTGCCGATGGGAAAACCATGCCGGATTCCTTCGAGGAACAGGGCGAAATCATCTGGGCGCACATTGGGACGTTGTTAAAAGCCGCAGGCATGACTTACGAAAACATCGTTTCGTTGCGCACGTACTTGGCCGACCCAGAAGATGACGAAGCCAACGTTCAACTGCGCACGAAATACCTTGGGAATCACCAAACCGCATCGACCGTGATTTGCTGCCGATTGCTCGACCCGAAATGGAAACTCGAAATTGAAGCGATGGCCGCAACGTAAAATGTTCTACTCTGAACCATGAGTTACGACCTGCAAATCTTTCACCGAGAAGTCAAAACCCAAGTTGAAACCGGCCTCGAATTGGATGCGTTTAAACATCCGAAACTCGAAACCGAAGATGTCGAAGAATTTCTTTTGAATCTCGGGAAGTACGGCTACACGCCCGAGGTTGAAACGAGCGAAGTCAAAACGTTCGAGAAAGGTTCGATCACCGTCAATGTTTTTGACACGATGATCTCGTTTACCGTGCCTTACGGGGGTGCAGCCGCAGAATGGGACAAGCTCCAAAAGTCACCCCCTGCGAAGTA
Organism: Deinococcales bacterium; assembly: GCA_043756345.1. GTDB lineage: Bacteria > Deinococcota > Deinococci > Deinococcales > JAAFIG01 > JANOWZ01. The sequence continues at coordinate 7,337 of JAYURE010000897.1, forward strand.
GCGCCCCAGGCCCGCTAGGTGCCGGTGTTGGGGCAAGACGGGGGT
>JAYURE010000898.1:0-2658 GCA_043756345.1 Deinococcales bacterium
TGTTCGCCCGTCGAAGCGAGAACCAATTCAAGCGTACTTTTCACAACAGTTCTGACCTTGCTTGCCTTGCCGGTAAGCCATTGAACGCATTGCCAGTCGTGCTCGGGCTGCATATGCTGACCCGAATGATTCAACGCAAAATGATTCGGAAATTCACCTCGAGACTCACGCAAGGTCGTTCTCGTGTCCGCTGAGCATCCCGAAATCAATGTTGCGCTCGTCAGCCAATTGATCGCATCGCAATTTCCACAATGGGCGCACCTGGCCGTCAAACCGGTTGAACTCAGCGGTTGGGACAACCGAACTTTTCACCTCGGACCTTCCATGAGCGTGCGACTTCCGAGTGACGAGGGCTATGTCGCACAAGTCGAAAAAGAACACCGGTTTCTGCCTCGGCTCGCGCCATTCTTGCCATTGCCGATTCCCGTTCCACTGGTGAAAGGAATTCCTGGCGAAGGCTACCCGTGGCTTTGGTCCGTGTACGGCTGGCTCGAGGGTGAGAACGCAACACTCGAGCGCATCACGGACTTGTCGCAATTTGCAATCTCGTTGGCGGAGTTCTTGCTGGCCCTGCAACGAATTGATGCCACCGATGGGCCACCCGCCGGGGAGCACAACTTTTTTCGTGGCGGATCATTGATGAATTACGATGCCGAAACTCGAGCCAAGATTGAGGAACTGGCTGGAGAAGTGGATGCCGATGCTGCAACTCGAGTTTGGGAATCTGCTCTCAACGCGACCTGGCATGGATCACCCGTTTGGATTCATGGGGATGTGGCTTCAGGAAATTTATTGGTCAAAGATGGTCGTCTCTGCGCCGTGATCGACTTCGGTTGTTGCGCCGTGGGTGATCCCGCCTGCGACCTAGTGATGGCCTGGACGTTCTTCTCCGGTGAAAGCCGCGAAGCATTCAAGGCCACCCTCGGAGTGGATCGTGCAACCTGGGCGCGGGCTCGAGGTTGGGCTTTGTGGAAAGGCTTGATCACACTGGCCGAACAGATCGACACGAATCCCACAAAATCGGCCGAAGCCCGACGTGTGATTGCTGAAATCGTTGCTGAGCACCAACGCAGTCCTTAACGATCAAACCCAAGTCAATCAAATGCTCACTCGCAATCGCCTGAACTCGAATCAGCGCGACTTTCTCGAGCCGGTGCGTTACACTCTTGAATCGCAATTCAAATCCAACTCAAGCCCAATCTGTTCGGCCCACAGGAGGCACCATGCTCGAATCCACAATGATGGATTACCCGTTGATCATCCCCTCAATTCTCGAGCGTGCCCGGACGCTGTACCCGCACAGAACGATCACCTCGGTCATACCGGTCGGTTTGGACCCGGAAACCAAAGCACCAATTCCCGGCACGCACCGCATGACTTACGGCGAGTTGTACCCTCGAGTGATGCAACTCTGCAACGCCCTGACCGGCGCTGGCATTGTCTCTGGTGATCGAGTCGGCACGCTCGCAGTCAACACCTACCGTCATCTCGAGTTGTACTTCGCTGTGCCGAGCGTTGGGGCCGTCTGTCACATGGTCAACATTCGCCTGCCACCAGAACAAATCGTTTACATCATCAACCACGCCGAGGACCGGATTTTGTTCGTCGATAACGTCTTCGCTGCGATGCTGCCGAATCTGTTGCCGCACTGCCCGAAGCTCGAGAAAGTCATTGTCATGGGACCGGTTCCCGGTGGCCTGCCCGCCAATGTGATCGATTACGAAACCTTTATTGCTGATCAGCCCGACACCTTCGCCTACCCGGAAATTGACGAGCGCCAAGCCAGTGGCATGTGTTACACCTCCGGCACGACCGGCAATCCCAAAGGCGTGCTCTACTCGCACCGAGGAATTGTCCTGCACAGCCTCGCGTCGATGGCTGCCGATCTCTTGGGTGTCTGCGAACGCGACACGATCCTGGCGATTGTGCCGATGTTCCACGTCAACGCCTGGGGCTACCCGTACACCTGCACCATGACCGGCGCGAACCAGGTCTACATGAGCATCTTCACGCAACCCAACATCATCGCCAGAACCCTCGAGAGCGAAAAAGTCACGGTTGCGGCGGGTGTCCCAACCATCTGGCTCGGACTGCTCGACGAACTCGACAAAGCCAAAAACGCTGGGAATCCGTACCAGCTCGAGCACCTCAAAACCCTGGTCGTCGGCGGCAGTGCCGCACCGCGCCCAATGATCGAAGCCTTCGGCGAACGGCACGGCCTGCACGTCACGCACGCCTGGGGCATGACCGAAACCACACCGCTCGGCACGGCCAACAATTTCGGCCCGCAACACCTCGAGCTTCGCGGCGCGGCCAAATACGACCAGATGGCCCTGACCGGCAGGCAAGCACCAATGATTGACATCGAAATCGTCGATGGCGAAGGCAAAGCCCTGCCACGCGATGGACAAACACCAGGCCGACTGCTGGTCAAAGGTCCATGGGTCACGGCCCGTTACTTCAAAGATGAAGCGGGCAGCGCCGCAACCGCCGTGATGCTGCCGAACGCCTCCGGCAAAATCGAGCATTGGTTCGACACCGGCGACATCGCCACGATCAACACCGAAGGCTTCATGCTGATCCAAGACCGCGCCAAAGACCTGATCAAATCCGGTGGCGAATGGATTTCTTCTGTGGACCTCGAGAACTCCCTGATGG
>JAYURE010000899.1:0-7351 GCA_043756345.1 Deinococcales bacterium
CGTGGCAGCACGCCTTGGCCCAGCACCCAGGTCGCTTGCGTGACCGTCAATGGTGGTGCGAACAAATACCCTTGCGCGTACTGGCAGCCCCGGCTCTCGAGGGCGTTGGCCTGTTCGGGTGTTTCGACCCCTTCGGCCACGGCGTACATGCCGAAATCTGTGGCGATGGACAGGGCGGCGGTCACGAGGGTGCGTTCGTTGGCGGCTCCGGTCAGGGCTTGCGTGAACGATTGGTCAATTTTGATCGCGTCGAAGGTCAGGCGGTTCAGGTACGCCAGGCTCGAGTATCCGGTGCCGAAATCGTCCAGTGCCAGTCGAATGCCGAGGGCGCGAAGTTCGTTGAATCGGGCGGCGGCCTCGTCGAAGCGTTGGACCAGAACGCTTTCGACCAATTCGAGTGAAAGCAGGTGCGGATCGAAACTGGTTCGCTCGAGGATTCGTTTGACGTTTTCAACGAAGTTGCGTCGTTCAAATTGTTTACTCGAGACGTTGACGGCAATGCGAATGTCTGGGAAGCCTTCGCGTTGCCAGCTTGAACCTTGACGGCACGCCCGGTCGAGCAACCATTCGCCGAGCGGCACGATCAGCCCAGAATCTTCGGCGATGGAAATAAATTCGTGCGGCATGATCGTCTGGTGGTTGTGCGTCCAACGGATCAGGGCTTCAAAGCCGATCACGCGGTTGTTGGACAATTCCACCAGCGGTTGGTACATCAGGTGAAAGACCTCATCCGGGTCGGTCTCGAGGGCCTGACGCATGGCCTGTTCGAGTTCGATTTTGCGCTTGAGGCTGGCATCCAACCCGGCGGTGAACAGCCCATGCCCGGAGCCTTCGCGTTTGGCGCGGTACATGGCAATGTCGGCATGGGTTTGCAGTGTGGTTGCGTCCGAACCGTTCTGTGGGTAAATGCTGATGCCGATGCTGACCCCGAGCAGAAACTCGAGATCATTGATGCGAATTGCGTTGGTGATTGTTTCGCTGATGCTTGTGGCGATTTGTTCGGCAATCCGTGTGGCCTGTTCCGGTTCGAGGTCCGGCAGGAACACCAGAAACTCGTCGCCTCCGAGTCGGGCGAGCAGCGCGTCTGTCGGCAGGCAGGCTTGAAATCGGGCGGCCACGGTGCGCAGCACTTGATCACCAATCGGATGTCCGGCGGTATCGTTGACATCTTTGAAGCGGTCCAAATCCAGCAGCAAGACGGCCACAGCGCAACCATTGGCGTGTGCTTCCTCGAGCATTTCACAAAGGCTTTGATCGGCGTTTACTCGATTCGCCAGTCCGGTCAATGGATCGTGCATGATGCGGTAATTCAATTCTTTGGTGCGCTCGATCACCCGGCTTTCAAGGTTGCTCGAGGCTTGTTTCAGGTTTTGCATGTCGTTGTTCGCGTTCTGAAAAGCTTCGTTGCGTTCGAGGTTCACCAACCAGGTGTACGTCACGGTGATGGTCAGGCTGCCAATCCAGAAGATCGGTGGAATTTGCAGGACTCCGATGATCCGAAGTTGCTCGAGCAGGCAGGTTGCCGCGAACACGAACCAGGCGATGGCAAAAACCACTTTTTTGTTTGTCAATTCGTTGCCCTCAAGCTGCGCGTATTTTTGTTGCATGCTGGCGGAACTGTAACGTTGAAAGCGGAACACAATTGCCCAAATCACGATCAGAATTTGCGTAAACCCCACGGCTGTTCCCAAAATCCCCGGCTGCGAACCGCTGATGTACCAGGATGGCTCGAGCAGCAAACCGAAGATGTTCGCCACCGAAATCAACCAGACTGCCCGCTCTACCGTTTGAAGTTTGAGGCCGTCTGCACGCAGCGTCAACCGAAGAGCGACCGGTGTCAGAACACTCACCAGCATGTACAAGCACCACAGGGTTGTTGTCCGTGCGATCAGGCCGCTGTGTTCCAAAAACAGCAACGATCCGATGCTGGCACACACAACGATGGTGGTCCGGTACGCCTGAAGACCGCCGAACACCGACCGACCTACCGGGCGCAACATGAACCCAATGATCCAATTGGACCAAGCAAACAGGGCCACGATCATCTCGAGGATCACCCAGGGTGAGAATGGGAATGAACTGACGGGCACGGTCTGACCCTACTATCGGCCGGGGAATGCAAAGAGAAATTTCGTTCAAAGGGTTCGTCAATCTGGCCGCAACGCTTCTATCCGTTGCGATGATGCTCGAGTACGGCCTCAAACGCCTGGATTTGGCCGGTCAAACGCGAAAGTGCAGTTCGGCATTACCGCAAGAAAAAACCGTTCGGCAAGGGATCATCGACATCGACGACAAACGTGTGATACCCGGTGATTGAGGCGTGACCCGAAACTTCTGGGATGATGGCGGAAAAATCTGCAACCCGAGCTTCCTCGAGTACGCGACCTTGAAACGATGTCCCGACAATCGATTCATTGACCAGCGTTTGACCCATCGCCAGTTTGCCCTGCGCAAAGAGTTGCGCCACACGGCCCGCCGTTCCGGTTCCGGTCGGGCTGCGATCCACCTGCCGGTCGGCGAAGACGCAGACGTTCGATTGACGAACCTCGGCTGCACCGCTCGCACTCGAGAATGGTTCGCCATCGATCATCGCGCCGTAAATGCCGTGCAATTCTGGCTCGAGCGGATGCACGACCTCGCACACAGATTCAACCGCGTGTTTGACTTCATGCCCAAGTTTGATCAGGTTCGCATAATCGTTTGGCCGCACCTCGAGACTGGCTTGAGCCGCATTCAAATACGCATAAAACGCGCCGCCAAAAACGACATCGACCAGCAACGTTCCAAAACTGCTGGTGTGAATCTCGAGATCAGCGCGATACACAAAACTCGGCACGTTGCGAAAACGCACGCGACCAACCTTGCGACCATCCCATTCGGCGAACGCCTCAACGAACCCGGCGGGCGTGTCCATTCCGACTCGAACTTCATGGGCTCGGGTATCACCCATTTTTGCCGTGACCATGCCCGTAGCAACTGCGACCGTGGCGAGCGCAATCACACCATGACCACACATGCTCGAGTAACCCTCGTTGTGCAAAAAAATCACGCCAAAATCTGCACCGCTCGAGACGGGAGGAGTCAAGATCGCGCCGTACATGTCGGCATGACCACGAGGTTCGAGCATCAACGTTTGACGCACATGATCGAGGTGTTCACGCACATAACGGCGACGCTCGAGAATCGTTGCGCCCGGAATGAACGGCAGGCCAGACGTGATGATCCGCAACGGTTCGCCCGCCGTGTGCGCGTCAATGGTGGTGTACGTGCGCGAAAATTCCATGAAACGAGTTTAAACCCAAAAAGCTCGAGCTTGTGCGTTGCGAGGGTTGTACTGGGCGGGCAACCGTAAAGTCGTTGGCTCGAGAAATCCGGGTTCAATCTGATGTTCTGGCGAGGGCGAAGCATTCTTCGCCCCTACGGAAATTTCAGGCGATTGCGGTGCTTTTTTGTGCTTCATCCTGACGAAACTGCAATTCGTACAAATCCTTGTACAACCCGCCCGCCTCGAGCAATTGTGAATGCGTGCCGAGTTCGCGCACTCGACCAGCCTCGAGCACCACGATTCGATCCGCATTGCGAATCGTCGATAAACGATGCGCGATCACGAAGGTGGTGCGGTGCTGCATCAAACGCTCGAGCGCCTCTTGCACCAAAAATTCGGATTCGGAATCGAGGGCGCTGGTGGCTTCATCCAAAATCAAAATGCGCGGATTTTTCAGGAGTGCTCGAGCGATGGCAATGCGTTGGCGTTGCCCACCGGAAAGTTTGACACCACGCTCGCCGACCACGGTTCCAAAGGCTTCGGGAAACGCATTCACAAAATCAAACGCATTCGCCGCACGTGCCGCCTCGAGCACTTCGGCATCACTCGCTTCGGGCCGACCATAGCGGATGTTCTCGAGGATGCTGCCGGAAAACAATTGCGTTTCTTGCGGGACAATTCCGATTTGAGATCGCAAGGTGTGTAATTCGAGGTCACGGATGTTGACACCATCCAAGAAAATCTTACCGTCAGTCACATCATAAAACCGTGGGATCAACGAGACGAGCGTACTCTTGCCCGCACCACTTGGACCGACCAACGCAATCACTTCACCGGCCCGAGCCTCGAGCGAAATCTTCTCGAGGATGTTTGTCTCGCCACGATCACCGTAACGAAAACTGACGGCCTCAAACTGCACGCGACCCTGGGGTGATTCGAGTTTTGCAGGTTGCGCAGGCTCGAGCAAATCTGACTTTTCGTCCAGCAATTCAAAGATTCGACTCGAGGCTCCGAGCGCCTCTTGAAACTGCGTCCACAACCCGGTGAACGACCCAATCGACCCGGCAATCACCAGCGTATAAATCAGAAAGCTGATCAGTTGCCCAACCTTCAAATTGCCCTCGAGCACCTGCCTGCCGCCGTACCACATCACCATCGAAATTGCGGTGAACATCGCAAAACCAATGATCGGTTCAAACGCTGCCCGAACCCGAGCGCGGGCCAGCGCGGTCAACCAGGATTCCCGAATTTGTGAACCGTAACGTTCGGACTCGAGGCTTTCACCGGTGAACGATTGCACCACGCGAATGCCAGTGATGGCTTCCTCTGCGCTGGCGTTAGCATCGGCGATTCGGTCCTGCACGCCTCGAGAAAGTTTGCGCAAACGCCGACCAAAAAAACTGGCGGCGAGCACCACGACCGGCACGGTGGTCAGCATCAGCAACGCAAGCCGCCAATTGGTGATGAACAAAATGGTGGCGCTGCCGATCAACGTGAACGCCTGCGAAATCAATTGCGTCAAGGCATTCGACACACTCGACTGAATGCTCGAGACATCGCTGGTCAGGCGCGATGTGATCTCACCAGTTTTGCGTGATTCAAAAAATTTCGGCGAGAGGCTTAAAAGATGCGTGTACAGGGCGCGACGCACATCGGCGACGACACTCTCACCGGTGAACGACAGCAGGTAACTCGAGACGACACCGACGATGGCGCGAACGAAAAACACGCCGATCAGAATCATCACGACCCAATCCAAATCGCTGGCTTTCGCTCCGGGTTTTAAAGCCGTGTCAAGCAAATCACCAATGATTTTTGGAAAGACCAAACCCAACCCGCTCGAGATCAGGGTCGTCACGACCGCCACAGCGAGCGCCCAACGGTACGGTTTGGTGAACGCATACAAACGCCGCAATTGCGAGAAATCTCGAGGATTGACCGGTTTACTCGGCTCAGAACCCGAGGGGCCAGGGCTTGGGGGACGACGGAACGGGGAATTCATACCCTCAGATTACGCTCGGGCGGGTGAACCGATGGTGAACTGGTCCGATGATGATTACAATTCGCGGTGCTCGAGTATCAACCGGTCATGTCAGTCGGTTTTGACCAGCAATTGTTCAGAGACGTAAAACCCAACATCATCGACGTGAAACAAGCCCTCAGACTGTTCGATCAACGCTCCCATCAGGCGTTCCACGGCCTCCCAGAGTTCATCCGAAAGCGAGGATGGCAACTGACACGAGATCACAAAGGTTGGTGCCTTTAAAAGCGCCGCCACGACCTTCTTGTTTTTGGAGCGACCAACCGGATCGACCTTCTCGAGGAATTCCTCAACCTCGGCGGGAAACAGGCTGCTGCCCGCTCGGTCACACTCCAGTAACGCCCAGGTGTTTTCTGGTGTGAAGGTCAAGTTGATCTGATTCCAATTCGGATCGTCCAGCAGCGTTTCATCCTCGAGCGTGAAAACGACATCGGGTTGATTGGCCGCCTCGAGTGCAGCCCGAAGCGTTGGGGCGGTTTTGGTCATGCCGAACACACGCACGTAATGGCCCATGTTGACCTACTCGGTTCAGGTTTCATCGGCTCGAGCTTCATCGTTCCAATCGACGGGCGTGATCTTTTTCTGCGCCCAATCTTTGCGCAGAATTCCGTACCCCACCGTGTCGAAACGTTGACCGTTCACGCTTGGCCAGGACTGCCGGTAGTGCGCCTCTTTCGCGTAAACGCAACGCCGAAACGCGCCGCGCATGGCGAGGTTGTCACTTCGGGTCGTACCAGCAATTCGCTCGAGGCTTTCATGATTTGAAAACAGGTGATCGGTCAACCAGTTCGCTGCCATCGTGCCGAAGCCATGCCCACGAAATATGCTGCGAATGCGCAAATCAAACATCGGTTCGCCATCACCAATGTCCTCGAGATCGAACAACCGAATCAAGCCAGCACGTTCAACCTCGAGCATGATCCAGAAGGTCGCATTGTTCGGGCCGTCGAAAAAATTTCCGTCGTCCACCAGCTTCAAAACTTGTTCGTTTTTGAGAACAGGATTGGAATGGAATTCCCAGCGTTCACTCGAGAGCCACGCTGCCAGCACCTCGCGTTCGGCGGGCAACTCGAGCGGCACGAAATCCGTCATTACCTTTTCCCTCGACCTCGAGCGCCTTTCTGTTTGGGTTTCGCACCGGGAATACTCGTGGTCTTGATCGATTTGCCCGCCAGCTTCGCCTCGAGTTGCCGGATGTCATCACGCAAACTGGCGGCCTTCTCGAAATCCATCGACTCGGAAGCTTGCCACATGTCCAACTCGAGATCGGTGATGCGTGCCAGGATCTCCTCGCGGCCCATCGGTTCGTTCAGATCCAACTCGAGTTCGACGGCTTCCTCTTCGCCACGAATGATCTTGCGAATGCTTTTGCTAATCGTGGTTGGCGTGATGCCGTTCGCGGTGTTGTACGCCTCTTGAAGCTCACGCCTGCGGTTCGTTTCAGTGATCGCAAAGTTCATTGCGGGCGTGATCGAATCGCCGTACAGGTAGACCTCGCCGTGAACGTTGCGGGCGGCCCGTCCGATGGTTTGAATCAGGCTGCGTTCGCTGCGCAAAAATCCTGGTTTGTCGGCATCCAGAATCGCCACGAGTGAAACTTCCGGCAAGTCCAATCCTTCGCGCAACAGGTTGATGCCGACCAACGCATCGAAATGCCCGAGGCGCAAATCACGAATGATCTCCTGACGTTCTACCGTGTCGATTTCACTATGCAAGTACCGCGCTTTGATGCCGTGCGAGACCAGGTACTCGGTCAGATCCTCCGACATGCGAATCGTTAGGGTCGTGATCAGCACGCGCTCGTCAGATTCGGCACGTTTGCGAATCGCGCCGAGCAAATCCTCAACCTGACCTTTGGTGGGTCGCACCTGAACCATCGGATCCAACAATCCCGTGGGCCGAATGACCTGATCGGTGATCTGACTCGAGACGGTACGTTCGTGCTCGCCGGGGGTCGCCGAAACGTAAATCACTTGGCCGACCAAATTGTAAAATTCCTCACTGGTCAACGGTCGGTTGTCCATGCATGATGGCAGGCGAAAGCC
>JAYURE010000900.1:0-7346 GCA_043756345.1 Deinococcales bacterium
ATGAACTAGTAGAAAGGGAACTCGTAGACTGAGCCGTTGCTATTGGATTACGCCGTTTTAATAGAACAAAAACATAGCCAGGATTCTCAGGTAAGGCTATACTAAAAATTGCTAATTTTTGAGTTTCATCCGAATCTAGATTCGTTTCTGTCAGTAAGACGATGTTACTCGAGGCGCTAATACCAACCGCATTTTCTGGGACGAAGACACCCAAAACTAGATTTTTCGGATCTATACCTGTCGGATAGGGTAGCTTTAGTATCATTGACTGGCTGCCGGGTTCAGTCATCCCAGAGGCAATGACGCGAATGAAATCGCTTACGGGTACTAATGACTGCGGTATCGGCGGTGTTAACGTCGCCGGGTCAACTTTTGTAGCAGTGATTTTTACAGTTTCATACAAATCATCTACCGTCGATCCAACCACCATTCCATTTGCAAACCGGTACTCTCCACCCGGACTCAACGTGCCGGTCTCCACTTGCCCCACCGCTTGCGCCTTCACGCTCGAGATCACCGGACTCGAGATTGCCACGGCTCCACTGGCGTTCTTTGCGCCCGCACTGATTGCGGTTGAGTACATTCTGCCCACCACGAGCGGCGTGCTCGGTGTAATTGTGACGCTTTTTGAATCGGCACTCCAGGCGAATCCATATGGACTCGAGGCGCAGGCGACCGGGTTGGTGGCTTTGGATTGCTGCAAGACGTTGTTTGCGAAAACCCGCACGGTGTTCGCACCCAGGCTGCTCTGAAAGAAGACATCACCGGATGCCGACGAAACGCCTGCACTTTTCTCGTTGCTTCCGTACCGGTCCCAGGTGAACGCGACCGGCGCGGCGTTCGGGTTGCGCACGCGCCAACTGCCGTTGCACATGCTGGTCAGGGTCAATTTTTGCGCGGCGGTTGGGTTGGTCGTGGCGTATTCACCGGGAAAGATGTTCACGGACCGTTCGACACTGGCGCGATCCATTGCTTGATCGAAGTTGATGCTGATGGTGCTGCTCGAGGCGGTAACATTCACGGCTTGTCTTGTCAGAACAGGCCGAACGAGGTCAACTGGTTTTCCAACCGTTGTCACTGGAATGGGTTGGGTTGTGCCACAGGCTGCAAGGATGGGCAGGGTGATCAAATTCAACATGCCCAACTGTACGAGGTGGCGCAGGTGTTTGTTGGTCAGATCATGGGGAAAACGCATTCATGGATAATCTGTCATGACGCTCGAGATTCATGTTCATTTTCCTCTTCATTCACCTTCATGTTCGCCGGTTCAGTCTGAATCGCGGTGGGTTGCTCGAGCTTGGAAATGGATTAGGGCGCATCTCATATTTGAACTGAAAGGCAACGCATCAAAGGCTCGAGTATATTGATTCTGTCTTGAACAGAACGTGTACAATCAACCCGTGACCGTTCCGTCCGAATCCGAATTGCGCCAAGCCCTGCAACGTTTCGGACATCCGAATTTCAGAACCCTGCAACTCGAGACGATCCAGGCTGTGCTCGCGGGCCGCGACGCGCTGACCGTGTTGCCGACCGGTGGCGGCAAAAGCCTGACTTATCAACTGCCTGCAACCTTGCTGCCCGGTACGACCATTGTCGTGTCGCCATTGATTGCGCTGATGAAAGATCAGGTCGATGCGCTCGAGCGAAAAGGCGTCAGCGCGACGTATCTGGCGAGCGGTCTCGAGTCCAAAGAATTCATGCGACGGCTCGATGGGGCGCGACGTGGCGAGTACAAGCTGGTTTACCTCGCGCCGGAACGGGTTCGTGCCAGTTACGAACTGATCAACCGTGCGGATTTGGTTGTGGTCGATGAGGCCCATTGTGTCTCGCAATGGGGTCACGATTTCCGGCCCGATTATTTGGCACTCGGTGATTTGCTCAAACCTGTTACGGCTCCAACGCTGGCCTTGACCGCGACCGCCACACCAAAAGTCCGCGACGAGATCGCCTCGAGACTCCTGAACGATCCGCTGGTCCAGGTCGGCAGTTTTGATAGGCCCAACCTGGATTTCAGCGTTTTCGATGCTCCGACCGATGCCGCCAAACTCGAGACTTTGCGATTGCTGCGCCGCGCCCATCCCGGTCCGGCGATCATTTACTGCTCGACCCGCAAGAAAACCGAAGAGGTTGCCGAACGTGTCGGCGGCATCGCCTATCACGCTGGATTGCCGGACAAGACCCGAGCCGATGTTCAGGACCGATTCTTGGGTGGCAAGGTCGAGGTGATTTGCGCGACCGTCGCTTTCGGCATGGGCATCGACAAATCCGACGTGAGGCTTGTCGTGCATTTTCAGCATCCCGGCACGCTTGAGGCGTACTACCAGGAGGCGGGCCGCGCCGGTCGAGACGGCAATACGGCGCACGCGGCGATGCTGTTTGCGATTCAGGACACGATGACCCGCAAACGTTTGATCGAAAACAATTACCCGCCCGAAAAGCTGGTGCGCGACGTGCTCGAGCGATTTCGCCGCGAACCCGGAACGGCCAGCGAGGTTGGCGAACGGATGCACGCGGGCAACAACATGACACCGATCAATGTTGCGGTCAAAGCGCTGTTCGATGGTGGTCAGATCACGCTCGAAAATGGAATCTATGTTTCGACCGGCTCGAGGTCGCCAATCGATTTGAATTCGATGCAGGCCCGAAAACGTTTCGAGTTGAACGGGATGGAGAAGGTGGTTGGTTACGCCCGAGCGATCGGTTGCCGTCGCGCTTTTTTGGTCGGGCATTTCGGTGAACGGATGCAGCCGTGTGGTCACTGCGACCGTTGCAATCCAGAACTCGGCAAGGTTGGCCTCGAGAGCGTCAAACTGCATGGTCAACCGGAGCATTTGCGTTCGCTCGAATCGGAAGCATTCACGGCGATCACGTCGTTGGTCAAACGCCAGCAGGTCAGCGCCAAAGTCGCGGTTCAGGTTTTGACCGGCTCGAGTGCGAAGAACATTGTCACCTCTGGCTTGCGAACCGATCCGAGTTTTGGGATTTTGAAACGGTACTCGGGCACAGAAGTGGAAGGACAGATTGCCCGGTTGTTGAAGGACGGCACGGTTCAACAGGTCGGCTCAAATTTGCGAATGCCCGGACAGAAGACAGAACCTCGAGCCAGCAAGGTTACTGAGGGTCAAGAATCTGGTCTCGAGAAACCTGCGTATCTGAATCCAATCTCTGATCAACCTGACGATGGCCTGCGAGAGGCGCTCAAATCCTTCAGGAGCGCTCAGGCGAAAACGGCGGGGATTTCGGCCTTCATCGTCTTCTCGAACGCCACGCTCGAGGCTGTGGCGCAAGCACGTCCAAACTTGATTTCGGACCTGACTCAAATCAAAGGGATCGGGAAGACGACCCTCGAGAAGTACGGGGCTGGATTGATCGAGGTGGTCGCCAGTTTTTCGGCTCGAAATCGGGAACCTGAATTGGTCCGCTCGAAACCAGAACCTCGAGTTGTTGCCGCTGAGCCGAAGTCTCAGTCGGTCGCGCTCAAATCGACAGCAACCGCTGCGGTACGGCAAGCCTCACCACGCTCGAGCCAATTTGAGTTCTCTGATCCCGCCAGTCTGCTCGAGGCTGCTGCCCAAAATGTTCAGTTCGATCCAACGTTGCTCGAGAAAACACTTGAGCGCCTTCCCGAAACACTGCTGCCTCGAGCCATTGAATCGCTATCCCGGCTTGGTGGAAACATCGCCGTGATTCGACCGTACCTCGATCACACTTCCGAGTCGGTCACGGCGGCGGCGCTCACAGCCCTCGCCACGCTGGACCCGAACTTCGACATGGATTTCATGCTCGAGGATGCCCGGCCTCGAGTGCGATTGGCTGCGGTACGGGCCAGCACCAACATCAACAAGCTCGAGACGCTGTTAACGCTCGAGCCTGTTGGGTACGTTCAAACCGCGATCCGTGTCGCCTGCTGGCGTTTAAAGCATTGAACTCCGCATGTTGGGCGTGTCACAGGCTGTCCGCTTGAACAAGTTGCGACATTGAAATCGTGGCCGTCGGAATCAACTCGCGCAGCAATTCACGGATTCGCCGTTCGTCGCGCACTCGTGCAGCCAGGAACAGGTTCTCGAGCAGCGGTTCAAAACTGCGTTCATCAATGCCTGACTTGCGGGCCATGAAGATTTTCGTGTGTGTCGAGGCGACCGTGCCCTCTTCGGCGGTCAGCAGTTCCTCGTAGAGTTTTTCGCCGGGACGCATGCCGGAATACACGATGTCGATGTCCACGCCGGGCTCGAACCCGGACAGGCGAATCAAGTCCTTGGCCAGATCAGAGATGTTAACCGGTTCGCCCATGTCCAACACGCAAACGCTGCCGTTCTGCCCGATGATTCCTGCCTGCAAAACCAACTGGCTCGCCTCGGGAATGGTCATGAAATAACGGGTCATTTCGGGATCGGTGACGGTCACGGGGCCGCCGACTTTGATTTGATCTTGGAACAACGGAATCACGCTGCCTCGAGAACCGAGCACATTGCCAAAGCGCACGCTGACAAAATTTTGCCCCGGTTTGCACTGGCGTGCGGCGTGTTCGACGATGTACTCGCCGACCCGTTTGGATGCACCCATGACGCTGGTTGGGTTGACGGCCTTATCGGTTGAGATGTTCACCAAGCGTTCGATGTCAAAAGCCAAGCACAGACTGACGACATTCTGTGTGCCACCGACATTGTTGATGATCGCCTCGTCGGGGTTTTGTTCCATCAAGGGCACGTGCTTGTGTGCGGCGGCATGAAAGACCACCTGTGGACGGTACTTGGCAAAGGTCGCACCCAATTTGCCACGGTTGCGCACGTCACCAACAACCGTAGAAAACTCGAGTTCCGGCCAGGTGCGCAAGAGTTCGCGTTCGATCTGGTAGAGGCTGTTCTCGCCACGTCCGTACAAAATGACTTGTTTGGGGCGGAATCGCGCAATCTGTCGCACGATTTCTGAACCAATCGATCCGCCTGCACCGGTGACGAGCACGACGCGGTTTTGCAGGTAGCTCGAGATGGCATCGTTGTCCAATCGGATCGGTTCGCGGCGCAACAAATCCTCGAGCGCAATCTCACGGATTTGCGAGATTGAGACCTTGCCGGAAAGAATCTCGTAGACGCCAGGGATGATGCGGTGCTTGAGGTTTGCCTGTCGTGCCAGTTCGACCACGCGGCGCACGACTGGACCGGATGCGCTGGGAATGGCGATCAGGACTTCCTCGGCGCGGTACGCAGAGGCCGCAATCGGCAATGCCTCGACCGGACCAAGGACCGGCAGGCCGACATAACGCTGGTTGACTTTCTCGGGCGCGTCGTCCAAGAAACCGATTGGCTCGAGGCCGCTTTCTGGGTGGCGCAGCAATTCCCTGGCGATGAAAGTGCCCGCCTCGCCAGCACCGGCAATCAGAACGCGGCGCATTTGGCGGCGCGAACCGCGCATCGTGGCGGTTTCTCGCAGCACACGTTGCAGGGCTCGTGCTCCGGCCATGGCCAGCAATCCGAGCGCACCCTCGAGAATTGGGATGCTGCGCGGAATGTTCAAGGTGGGTTCGGCAACGAATGCGAGCGCGAACATCAGCACCGAGGTCATGGCGACCGTGCGGGTGAGTTGGTACAGATCACGCAGTCCAATCCGGTGCCAGGAGGGACGGTGCGTGCCTTGCAGGTACATCATGCCTGCTTTGATCAGCACACCGAGGGCTGGGTACAGCAACACCTCGAGTTTGTATTCAGGCCAGGGCATGTCCAGCCGCAAAAAGAAAGCAAAACCGGCAGCCAGGGTCCAGAGCACCAGATCGATTAAGAAACGTTCAACGCTGCGATTCATGTGATGAAACTACCCCCAGAAATTAAAACAACATCAAGTTTGGCGAGTCTTGTTTTGATCACGCAATCCTTCCCCGGTTGGCGTGATCCCCGTACCGCTTTAGAACACAATAGGGCACGATAAATCTCGAGCATGGTGCAATTCCGACATCGGCTTTGAAGGGCATACTGAAGTCCACGATTGTGGCAAAGATGAACGATTGCTCAAGATGTAACGTTTAAGGTTCACCCGTGAAATCCGAGTGAACCAAAAGCACTCGAGGAAAGCCAAAGTATCTTTTCAAGTCTCAAGGTCTGTTCTGGATTATTCGTGAACGTCTCGAGATCCGAAACTCCAGATCATCAGGCCGGTGAACAGCGCGAAATACACGCCACAGACGGCGATGGACCAGCCGATGTCGTTCCAGTTCATGGTTGGTAGCAGGCCCGAGAAGCTGTTATCGCTTCCGGCCAAATCCCGTCCTGCCTGTCCGACCAGTCTGGCCCCGAACGCCAAGTTCGGGGTCAGGAAGAACTTCGGCACGCTCTGGATCAATTCCTGAATGCGTTCGGCCTGAAACGGCGCATTTAAGACGCTGACCCGCTCGAGTTGCGAGACGACCGCGCCAGAGATGATCGCCTCGAGCACGTTCGGCGCAACAACGATACCGATCACGGCAATCGCGGGCGAGGCGTTCAACCAGGCGATCAGGAAACCCATCATCAAAGGTGCGGCGAGCGCCAGCCATTGCAGGCCGTGAATGGCGAGCAACTCGAGCCAGTTGCCACCGGTGCCTTTGCTGTAACCGAGGAGCATCGCCAAGCCACCAAACAGCAGGCTGCCGATCAGTCCGCCGAAAATCACGAAGAACAGCAGGATCATGCCGGTCGCAAATTTGGCGGCGAGCACCTGCATCCGGTTCGGATTGGCAACCAGGATGGTTTTCCACATCTTGAAGGTGCGTTCCTCGCCAACCAGCAAGACTGCGAAGACCGCGACCACGGTCAGCAGAATGAACGGTAGCGTGCTCGAGGCGGCGAGCGTGTTGCGGGCCATGTTGAACGGTGAAGCGATCTGTTCGAGCGTCGTGGCGATGGTTGTGCCCTGATCGGCGACCGTGCCGAGCACGCGGCTGGCGACAAACGCGGCGCTGATGAATTGCAACAATGGTGATCCCAGGCTCGAGAGGGCGATCATGACCCAGGTGCGTTTTTTGCGGCTGGCTTTGAAAAGTTCGGCACGAATCATCTCGAGCATCACTGCACTTCCTTTGCAACGTTTGCTACTGGCTTGCCGTGCGCGTCCTTGACGACCCGCAAGTACAAGTCTTCTAGGTCCTGAGTGGCGGTTTCGCGGGCGAGTTCGGTGAAGGGCACGCCAGATTGCACCAGCAACGGTCCGACCCGGTAGGCGGCGGCTCGAGGAATCACCATTTGCAGGTGCTCACCGCGCAATTCGCTGCCAGCCACCCACGGTTCACGGCGCAAAACCTCGAGCGCCCGGCTTGGTTCGCTGGTTTCAAGGCGGTACGTGACGTTGGCGGCATCGAGTTGATTGAACAGGCTCGA
>JAYURE010000901.1:0-7324 GCA_043756345.1 Deinococcales bacterium
GTCACGCCATTGACGCCACCTTCGGCGCGGGTTTTCTCGAGCGCGATGAAGTAAATCAACGTGCCGAAACCGGCCTTGGCGATGATGTCGGCCAAACTGTAACCGACTTGCAGGCTGACCAAACCGGTGGCCGAAACGCTACCGAAGAACACTGGCAACAGGTAAGCGATTGGGTAGAAGCCCCAGCTTCCGACCAGCAGCAAACGAAGGTTGCCCATCAAGAGTTGCACGCGTGGCGGTTGTTGCGCCATGGCCGTACCAAGCTCGGTGAACAAGACGTACAAGATGTAGACGAAAGGAACGGTGCTGATCGTGCCCCACAGCAGGCGCGTGCCATTGTCGCTCGAGATTTCGCCCGGGTAGCCGGTGGCGATCATCAAGAATGCGGCGATGGTCAAACGACCGATCATGCTGGCGCTGACGCTGCTGGCGAGTGCGAGAACCGCGACGGCCTCGACCAACAGCAACGGCACAGTCAAAACCCAGTCGGCGTAACGGTACGCATCATTGAAAGGCACGCCGGTGGCTTTGTACATGCCGGTTGCGGCCTCGAGTGCGTACGTTTCGTTCCAGGAGTTGAAGATGCGCCAGTAATGGTAGCAGGCGACCGCGACCACCAAGGCCGAAACGAGCATCGCAGTCGAGTACTTCGGGGCGAGGTTCTGACGTGAAGTCACGAACCAGATGAAAGCTGCGCCCATCGATGCGATTGCAATCGAGAACAATTGGTACACCAGATTGTATTGCCCTGAGCTGAGTTCCGGCACGGCGGCGAACGCCTGCGTGCCTAGGGCCGCTACCGCTGCGGCTACGAGTGTTACGACTGTTCCCTTTTTCATACGAACCTCCCACAATTCCTGACGCAAGATAATTGACGAACTGAACACCCGAGCGTCGGGCTTCGGTGCGTGTCATTCCTCACGCTTCTATTGGCACGGGAATGATAGTCGTTTAGGTGGGGAAAGTATGCAGCTACGTTTACCGTTGATTTGTAACGAGACAGACTTTTTGGGACCGTCCTAGGACCATGATCGAAGCAACACAGTACGTGCAAAAAATACGTTAGAAATCGATCAAAACCGATATTGGACAACGAAAAATTCCTCGAGCAACTCGGCTCGAGGAAAAAATGGCTCTGAAGGAGGTTTGAAAAGGCTTTGAATCGGCTTTGAATCGACTGTGTACGGCTTACTTCTTGCGGTACGAACCTTGGAAGCGCTTCTGGAACTTTTCGACGCGACCCTCGGTGTCCAAAAAGCGTTGCTGACCGGTCCAGAACGGATGCACACCGCTCCAAACATCAACCGTGATCTCGGGCCTGGTCGAGTATGTTTCCATGACGACTTCGCCACTGTAAATGATTTTGCATGGGACCATCTTCGGATGAATGTCTTTTTTCATGTGGACTCCTGATTCCAACGATTGCCGACCGTTGGGGATTACACTCGAGGAAGCTCGAATCGGGCGTTCCAGAATGCAGCCTTAGGAGTGTAGCATTTCAGACGAACTCGAGCAAGTTCAATTTTTCAGGGCAAGCATGTTCAACAATCCCGGACGAGGCTTCGGGGCCGGTGCGCCCATCGCGGCGGCCCGCACGAAACCGGTGCGTTCGTTCGCCAAGCCACGGTAAAACCCGGTCAGGCGTTCCCAATCGTTGCGGGAAATGTGATGCGTTTTGCCCGCCAGCAGCAAGCGGGGCGGTCCAGCCTGAATCTCGAAATCCTCGAGACGATGGCGCACGCGATACCGACCAACGATCTCGTAGGCGCTGGCCCGATCAAATTTGAACTTGCGGCGTGTCGGCAACCACGTCAGGGCAATGATGGCGAAGGCTGTCGGAGCGATCAGGGCGACCGCCGCCGAGACCGCAGCGACCGGTGAATCTGCCGCCCATGCGAGCAGGCCCGCATTCCAACCGGGTAAGGCGTGATGGCTCGAGGCGCGAACCAATCCGGTCAGCAGGTACGCGAAACCGATCATTTCGCCAAGCACGATGCTCGCACCGAGACCGCGAAGCACCAAACGACCCGCATTTAACCGCTCCGCAATCAGCAATTCTCGGCTCATGCTAGAAGACTAAAACGGCTTAAGAATGAATCTTGTGAAGCTTTCGTCATTGCCAAATTCGAGCAGCAACCCGTTCGGATAGTGTGCGGCTGATGGGATCAAATGGGATCGGACAGGCTCAGGTGGTTGAGGCACAAGCTCGAGCCTGGATGAGCCATTTAATCCACCGAGTCAATTGACGGGCAAAACCGGTTGCTCGAGCGGCACGAGGTTCAAATCCGTCCAGTAACGACCAATGCGCTCGAGCACAAGGCGAAACTCAGCGAAACTCGCGGGTTTGGCCACATACGAGTTCGCACCCGCCGCGTATGCCCGATCACGGTCCGCGCCGAGCCTTGAGGTGGAAAAAATCACCACCGGAATGCGCGTCTCGCAACCCGGACCAGATTCGCATTCGCGCAAACGACGCAAAACCTCGATGCCATCCAAACGCGGCAAACTGATGTCCAACAACACGAACGCCGGAGGCGGACCATCCCAGCCGGACATCAACGCCAAGGCCGCCTCGCCATCTTCGACATGGACCAAATTCGCACCGAGCGGCTCGAGGCAACGGCGAATCAAGTACGCATGATCCGGGTTGTCCTCGGCAAAAACGATGGAACGACCTCTCATGGGATTAATCTACGCCGTGAGTGTCATCAAATCGTGACATAAACGTCACAAATGAACTCGGTTCAGAAGCAGATGCGTTCCAGCCGGTCAGACTCACGGTACGATTTGCGTATGAAAAAAGTGACTGTTTGGAACGAAAACCGCCACGAGAAAAAGAACCCCGTCGTCGCCGCGATCTACCCAGAAGGTATTCACGGCGCGATTGCCAAAGCCTTGCGTGCCGATGGGCTCGAGGTGCGCACCGCGACACTCGACGAACCTGAGCACGGCCTGACCAAAGAAGTCCTCGAGCAAACCGATGTCCTGTACTGGTGGGGCCACCTCGCGCACGGGGACGTCAGCGATGAAATCGTCGAACGGGTTCACGCTCGAGTCATGGACGGCATGGGCTTGGTCGTGCTGCACTCCGGGCATTTCTCCAAAATCTTCAAGAAACTGATGGGCACGACCTGCGATCTGAAATGGCGCGAAGCGAACGACCGCGAACACCTCTGGATCGTCGCACCGGGCCACCCGATCACGGCGGGACTGGGCGAAAAAATCACGCTCGAGTCCGAAGAAATGTACGGCGAGCATTTTGACATTCCGCAACCTGAAGAACTGATTTTCGTTTCCTGGTTCTCTGGCGGCGAGGTCTTCCGCAGTGGCGCAACCTATCGGCGCGGCAACGGTCGAATTTTCTACTTCAGGCCCGGACACGAAACATACCCGACGTACCACAATGCCGAAATCGCTCGAGTCCTGGTCAATGCCGCGCATTGGGCGGCCCCGGTGAATGCGGCGAAACCGGTGTACGGGAATGCAAAACCGCTCGAGAAAATGCCGGAATAAGCAGATGGATCGGCATGTACCTATTCAGACAAGCTTGGGAGAACTACACGGCAGGGATTGCATGTATCTTGATGCGATCAAATTCCCAGATGGACCGGACACACTTGTTCTTGAAGGCGAAATCAATGGTGACCTTTGTGAAACCCGTACAGCGGGGAAATTCATTCCGTATCAATTGACATTTTACGGAGTGATGGCCTTGAAGATGCTCGAGCTTGATTCCTGGCAATGGGATGGTCAAACCACATCAAGTTTTATTGAAGTTCAGGAATCAAGTTGGATTCAAGCACTGGAAGGCAAAGTCACCTCGAGCCACAAGCACTACTTTGTGTTGACATACGACAACGTGTTTGAAGTGGTTTGCTCTCGATTTGAATTCCAAGCAAACATCATGTGACCCGAGCCTTCACTTGATCGTGCGTGTCGCCACCACTTTCGGACTGGCTGGCAATCCATTCCAAACCTCTGGCGTCTCGAGCAATTCGAGTTTCAAAATGCTTTTTGCTGCCGAGATGTTCACGCCCCAAACGCGGTAACTCGAGTCTTCCAATGGATCTATTGCGGTTGCTGGAATCTCGGTTTTGAACCAACCTCGGAAGCCGGATTGCAGGGCTACGAATTGTTCGCTGTTGTCGGTAAACGTGACTTTGAGCGTGTAATCGCATCCCGCATTTTTGCAGTACCAGGGGTTCTCGCCCGTGTCTGGCACGATTGAGGCGCGTTGCGTGGCATCTTTCGGGTCGATCAATCGGCGCAGGTTGCCGGTGTGCGTGATCGGTTCGTAAATCTGCGTGATCGTCGGGTTGTACGTCAGCGAATCCGCGTAATCAATTTTCCCATCGCCGTTCGTGTCGGTGCTGCCCGCAATGCTCGAGGTGATGATGATGGTGCGCACCGGTACGTCACGTTGAACGGGCAGGCCATTGTCGAACCCATACAGGCCCTTGCTGGTGGTCGTGTTCGGGACGGGCACGAAACTCGAGTCGAGCGTGTCCCAATGGCTGTACCCGGTTCTCGAGCTTGGATCGATGAAGACGCGCCCACCGTCGTATTCGTGCTTGCCAGCTTTGAGTGTGGTCGTTCCCTCGAGATACTGCTGCACCACGCTGGCATTGAAATCCGAGAACATCGTGTATTTGTCACCCGCAGCCTGATCGCCCGCGCCGGATTGCATCAGGTCTTGTTTGATGCAACGTTGCTGATCGTCTTTTTGTCGGCCCATCGGGAAACCGCCAGTCGCACAGTTCTTGAACGTTTGGGCCGTACTCGGCACGAATGGCGCGAGGAAACGGTTTTTGTTCTGATCGAAACCCCAACTCGAGCCTTTGAGACTGCCGCCAATGTACGGGTACGTGCCCGCTGTGAATCCGTCGTTTGCGTGTGGCATCCCGAAAGCGTGACCGGCCTCGTGAATGAAAATCCCTGTGTAGGCGTTATCGCCCGTACCGAGGTTGTTGCCGCCCAAACCTCCGCCCGGATTCACGTACTGCCCGGCTTTGTTCGCCATCAACAACGGCGCGTAATACTGTTTGTTGATCGGTCCGTCACCGTTGGCTTCGCGCATCGCCCCGAGCGTGTCCAAAATGGCACTCATGACCGCGTAGCCATCGCCCTGCCCTTCGGCGGACTCGACCTTCTGCGCGGCGCGTCCCTCTCGAGGTCCGACGATGATGTACGGCCAAACGATTTTTTGCGCGGCATGGTTTTTGATGCTCAAAGCTGCGAACGGATGCTTGGCGAAATACTCATCCGTGGTCACCTGATTTGCCGTAGCCGTCTGCGCGAGTGGCACAGCGCTTTCAGTCAGGCCGAACAAATAAAACGGCAGCGTTGAGATCGAGAATTCGGCGGGCGCTCCAACCTTGACGGCTCGAGGAATGGAAGCCAGAGTGCTTTCGCTTTTGATGCTCAATTCCAGGCCAGGTTTGATCCAGGTTTTCTCGAGTTTTGCCCAGAATGCCGTGCCGCTGTACGCGGGACCGTTCGCCTCGGTTTTGGGCAGCGAGTCCGGCGCGTTCAATGCAACTTCGCCGAGCCTCTGACCATTGACCGACGCCTCGAGCATCGGTTTGCTCACCGTCTGGCTCGAGTCGAATTCGACAAGCACAAGCGCTTCACGGTTGCCGACCAAATGCAGGTTGTACTTCGCCAATTTGTCGCCAGCCCAACTTTTCCCTTCAAGTGGAATCACATGCGTTTGTGCCACCTCGAGCGATTTGATGATGATTCCTGGAAGACCATTCTCGATTGGATCGGGTTTTAAAACCGATTTTTGCGTTTGCGGATTGCAAGCCACCAGAACACCCAGCAGCACAAGCGTTTTTATGAAAACTATTTTTGTCATGGCGATTCCTCGAGTCCTTGCGGTCAACATCTTTGTTTAGCGTAACGGGTGCTTGCAGCAAGGTCTGTTTAAAATTCGACTTGCCCGAATCACATCACGAGTGCTCATCAACGTCATGAATCACAAAGTTTTTCGGTTTTGAGTATCGAGCGGGTTGGGCATCAAAAAAGTGCTCCAAGAAAATTCTTGGAGCACTCGAGGATTCAATTTATTCTGTTCAGTTGCAAGCTTTGATTTGACCGCTCGAGATCAAGAATTGCTCGAGGGTTTTGTTGCCATCGCTGAAGACCATGTTCAAGTTTTCGCCTGGGATGCAATTGCGGTTGGTGTCTTCAAAGCCCAGGTTTCCAGAGAACGTGGCAATTTTCCCTTTGACAAGCAGTTTGCCATCGGTGACGTTTACTGAAACTGGTGTTTTGCTGCTGCCACTGGTGCGGTAATTCCAATCGGTGATCTTGAACGAGGTGGCGAATCGTTCGTTGTTCACTTCGTTCGAGAAGTAAATGCTGCCTGCACCTTTGGCGAAAAAACCATCTGGCATCAAACCAAAAAACGGATTGTAGTAATAGTTGCTCGAGGCGGCCTGGGCTGCGGCTGCGGCATCAATTTCGCCACCGAGGGTGACATCCCATTTGGAGACGATGCTGTCGTTGTTGTTGTACCGAATCTCGCCTTTGGTTTTGATGCCGGTTGCATCAACCGAGTACGTCAAGTTTGGAATCTCGAGGATGGTTTTTGAACCGTCAAGCTCGAGCAATTTGCCGCTGAGTTCGATGCTGTTGAAACCGGCAGAAACGCCTGCTACATCGGCTGCCTGCGCAACACCTTTGAAATTGAGGGCTGCAATGACCGTGCCATCAACGCTGACCGTGCCAACGATTTGGGTTGGAACCACGACGTAACTGATGCGGGTCACAGGTTCGACTGGATTGAACGGGGAGGTGGGAGATGTGTTTCTCGAGGACAGGATCTTGACCGAACCAGTGTAATCCATTTCGCCCACGGCGGTCTTGCCGTTCGCAATTTTCCAAGTGATCTTGAAATCATCGCTCGAGGCCGTCTTGGTGCATTGGTTTTGCGTGGTGCATTCAAATACGCCCTTTGGGAACGGGTTTGCAACGAATTCTTCGGTGGCTTTTGCCGCGAGTTGCGCAGCAGAACCAGGATTGCTGCCCGCAGCGGCCAACGCTGTGAACGTCTTGGCCATCGTAGTCATTGGTACGGCAGTGACTGGAGCGGCGGAATCTCGAGCGACTCCAGTGGCTTTATCGCCACCTTCCTTGATGATGCGGCCCGATTGACCCGCAAGGGCCACCAGGTTGTCGAGCATCTCGGAGGATTTACCGGCCTCACCGGTCAAGGTTTTACCATCATCAACAACCACGGGTTTTGCAGTGGGGCACGCGGTCAGGATTGCGGAGAGGATCAGGCCAGTACCAAGCAGAACGGTTTTCTTATTCACAAACA
>JAYURE010000902.1:0-2643 GCA_043756345.1 Deinococcales bacterium
ACGGGCGAGTGTGTGTCGTAAGATCGCAGCCCAAAATTTGGGTTTGTGGTTGGGACTATGAACCACTAGCACCCGACGTAGAGATATCAAAGTGACAACTAATTTTCCGAATGGCTCTCAAGAAGTCAGCAAACAATCAAATAACTTTAAATATTTAGTCAAATTGCTCAAACGAAATTGAAACTGGTCTACAAGGAGAATCCCCATGAATGAAGCCGTCATCGTTTCCACCGTTCGCACGCCCGTCGGTCGTGGACAAAAAGGCACTCTCACCAACACCCGCGCCGATGACCTCGCCGCGTTGGTGCTCAAAGAAGCCGTCTCGAGGGCAAAGATTGACCCGAGCTTGGTCGAAGATGTCTTCCTCGGGTGCGCCATGCCTGAAGGTTCGCAAGGTCTAAATTTCGCTCGCCTCTCGAGTTTGCAGGCGGGCTTGCCGGACAGCGTGGCGGGCGTGACGATCAACCGGTTTTGCGCCAGCGGTTTGCAAACGATAGCGATGGCGGCCCAAGCGATTCGCAGCGGCATGAATGAGGTGATCGTGGCCGGTGGCGCGGAAAGCATGAGCAGCGTGCCGATGTCAGGTTTCCATTTTTCGGCGAATCCAAGCCTGGTGGATTCGCGTCCTGGCGCGTACATCGGCATGGGTCACACCGCCGAGAACGTCGCGGAGCGGTACAACATTTCTCGGGCCGATATGGATGAGTTCGCCGTCTCGAGCCATGTCAAGGCGGCGGCGGCGATTGATGCGGGTAAATTCAAGGATGAGATCGTGGCGGTGCCGGTGCGTGTGGACCGGCTCGAGAAGACCAAAGTGAAATCTGAAATCGTGCACTTTGACACCGATGAACTCTTGCGGCGCGAGACGAGCCTCGAAGGTTTGGGTAAATTGCGTGGCGCGTTCAAAGAGGGCGGCAGCGTCACGGCGGGTAACTCGAGTCCGTTTTCGGATGGCGCGGCGGTCAGCGTTCTGATGAGCGCGGACAAGGCTCGAGACTTGGGCTTAACACCGATTGCACGGTTCGTTTCGTTCGCGGCGGCGGGTGTCGAACCCGAATACATGGGCATCGGACCCATCGCTGCGATTCCCAAAGCCTTGAAACTCGCGGGCCTCGAGCTATCCGATATTGACCTGTTTGAATTGAACGAGGCGTTCGCGGCGCAGGCGCTCGCGGTGGCACGGACTGTGGGCATTCCGCTCGAGAAGTTGAATGTCAATGGCGGTGCGATTGCGCTTGGCCATCCGTTGGGTGCGACCGGAGCGAAACTCACAGCGACCATCATTCACGAGTTGCGTCGTCGTCGTGATGCTGGATTGGGCGGGCGGTACGGCATGGTGACGATGTGCGTCGGTGGCGGTCAGGGCGCAGCGGGCATTTTTGAATTGCTGAACTGAATTTTCAAATCATGCTCGAGTGGGTTTCGGCCTGCTCGAGCATGATTCATCCTTGATTCTGGAAAAGGGCTACACTCGAGACATGACCTGGCAGGAAGTGCGTCAATACCACCCAAACACTTGGTTGCTGCTCGAAGCGCTCGAGGCGCACAGCGCCGACGGACACCGCATCCTGGATGATCTGGCGGTGCTGGCGGTGTTCCCTGATGGTAACATCGCTTGGCAGGCGTACCAGGAGTTGCACCGCAAAGACCGTGCTCGAGAGTTGTACGTCCTTCACTCGAGCAAGCAGGATGTGGCGATTGAAGAACTTTTCTGGGCTGGTATTCGAGGCGTCGCTTGAAGTTGCAACTCGAGAACAGCTTGTTGTTCTGCACTGCTGAAGTGAGGCATCACGGGCGTAGCTTGTTGTTGGAGCATTTCTTGTTGGATACGGGTTCGGCAACGACTGTGATTCGGGTCGATCATGCGCTCGAGCTTGGCCTTGCTTTTGAGTCGAGTCATTCGATTAGACGCATGTTTGGGGTGGGTGGCACGGAGTTGGTGTACCGACATCACTTGGATTTGATACGGGTTGATGATTTGTCGCGTTCATCTGCGTTGGTCGATGTTGGCGATTTGCAGTATGGGTTCGAGCTTGATGGCATTCTCGGTTTAGATTTCTTGATGGCGAATCGGGCCGTGATCGACTTGGAATCCATGACTTTGCGACCTGCATAAAAAACCCGAGGAGCAACCAACACCCCTCGAGTCTCGAGATCAAAACCTATTGGAACAGCACGTAGGCCGAAAGCGGCTCGAGTTTCAAATTTCCGTTTGCCGTACCGAGCGAGACGAGTCCGGCACGGTTGGCATCGGCAGCGATCTTCCAATCACCAGGCAGTTTCATTTCGTTGGCGTTCTGCGAGCCATTGAAGACGACCAGAATCTTCTTCCAGGAATCCTTGCTGTGCTCGAGCGTGTATGCGATCACGTTCGCGGGCAGGTCAGCATCTGGCAGGAATTTCAGTGCGTTGCGCACGTCGTCCGCACTCGAAAGTCTGAATGCGGGGTGCGCTTTGCGAATGGCGATCATGCCTTTGTAATACTCGAGGGTTGGCACGAATTTCGCGCCGCGATCCCAGTCGTATTTGTTGACGGCATCGCCCGCGTTGTACGAGTTGCGGTTGCCGCCCTTGCTGCGACCCATTTCGACGCCGCCCTCTAAGAATGGAATGCCTTGAGAGAGCATGACCATCGCGTGTGCC
>JAYURE010000903.1:0-2639 GCA_043756345.1 Deinococcales bacterium
CGAAAGGCTTCTTCTGGTTGTCCGTACAGCGCTTCGGCCCAGGTTGCGACGATCAAGGCTCCGCCCAGGTACGCGGCGTTGCGTCCGGCGGCATCCATCTGGCGCAGGGATGCTTGCGCGTGCCGCAAGGCCAGTGCGCTACCGTGGGGCACATCCCATTCCAAGTACAGTCGGGCTGCGAAACGCTCGAGCATCGAGAGTGGTATTGCGTTGCCGTTGCGTTCGAGTGTCAGGCGAATCTCGAAGATGATTTCTTCGGCTCGTTGGTACTCGCCGGTTTCGATCAGGAACATCGCCAGGTAATTTTGTTGTTCGGCGTACTGGCTGCCCATGCCCATGGCCACCGGGTATTCGAGGGCTTTGAGTTCATCCTCGAGTGCCGCCTGAGGTTGATCCAGTCCGTTGTGCGCCAAGGCCCGCAACGAGTACCCTTCGCAGCGCAATGCCGCCATGCGAGCGCTGCTGTCATCGAGCGATTCGATGGTTTCGAGGAAGACGTTCAGGCGTTGTTCGGATTCGATCAGGTGGCCCTCGAAGTGCGGGATAAAGCAGCGCACGAACAGCAATTCCATCATCTCGAGGTTGGTCAAATCGGTGCGGGCCATCGCTTCGGTCAGGACCGCATGCGCTTCGCTGGTGCGGCGCAGCAGTGCGAAGGCTCGAGCGACCGCGACCACCGGATAGTTTGGGCGTTCAGCATTTTTTTCGTTCGGTTCGAGCTTCTGCGCATCTTGCCAGAGTTCGATCATGCCGACGTAATCGCGGTTGTGATGCCGAACTTCAAACTTGGCGAGCAACCATCGGTTCCGATCCGTTGCGCTGACCAGCAATGATTTGGTATCGGTCAGCAGGCGTTCGGCTTCGACCGGTCGGCGCAAATCGGCGAGCAGTTCGGCGCACAGGCAATTCAACTCGAGGTTGAACGGGTCCAACTTTCGCGCATTCTGTGCCAACTCGAAGGCGGCGACCGGATTGACTTCGCGCATCAAACGCACCGCCTCGAGCCGCAACCGTTCGCGTTCCGTGCCGTTCGCGTGTTCTGCCAGCAGTGCCGTGATCTGCGCTTGCATCGCCAGGTCAAGGCTCGTTTGCGCTTGCAACAGCGCACGTCCGAGCAAGGCAAGCTCCTTGTCTTGCGGCCAACCCGCCGCCTCGAGCGAAGCCAGCGCCGCGACCGGATCGTGTTCTTGCAAATGTTCCAAAGTGCGTCGCGCCAGTGTTTGCCGTTCGGTTGGCAGCATCTCTTCGAGCACCGCCTCGCGGTACAACGGGTGCGCGAAACGACCAGACCGCAAAATGCCATGAGCCTCGAGTTCGAGTTTGGCGGTTTGCAATTCGCTGGGACTCAACCCAGCAACGTTCGCCCAAAGCGATTCTTCAACCTCGAGTGGCAAAACCGCTTTGGCCTGCAAACCGGCACGCGCTTCCGGGATCACCATGGCGTTGCGCAAATGATGCGAGATCACCGCTTCGACACTGGTTGGCATTTCCTGATCGTTCGGGGCTCGCCAACGCCAGCGCGTGCCGTCGCTCCAGAGTGCGCCAATCCGTGACAAGTGCCGGAAATACTCGAGCGAGAACATCGGGTTGCCTTGCGCGTAACCTTCAATCCAGGTGATCGCCTCGACGGGCAATTTCGATCCGGCCTCGACCTCGAGCAGTTGCGTCATCGCGTTCAAGTCCAACGGTTTGAGCGTGACGGTCTCGAACGGTTCTGGCAGCGCCATGCGGCTGGTGACGATAATGGCCACGCCTCGGGTTCGTGTGACCTGTTGCGCCAACAGTAACCAACCCTCGCGCTGTTCCGGGTTCGCCTCGTGCAAATCTTCGACGTGCAAGACGAACGGCCCGAGTGCTGCCAGCAGTGCGCCGAGCGTTTCTGCAAACATTTTTGCCGCCACGCTCGAGCGTGCAAATTGCTCGAGCGCGTGTTCCAACCACGCCGCAACATGCGCCGGTGATGGCAGTGCCCGCAAGATGCTCGAGTTGGAACTGGTCGCATGAACACTTGCCGAACGGCATGGCAACCCGCGCAGCAATTGTTGCGTGCTGTAACTCTTGCCGATGCCCGGATCGCCACACAAACCCAATGCCGCCCCGTTGCGTTTCGAGGCGACCGCGTGCAGGCGTTGTTCGAGTAGAGCGATCATTGTTCCCCGTTCAGACTTTCTTTGCTGCTCGAGATTCCCAATTTCAACCTGAACCGTTATCGAGACGTTACCTGGGTTTGCGTAACATAATCACAAGTCCATTCAAGACCCATCTCAGTTGAGCAACAATTACGATCAACAAAATCACGATCAACACAGTCTCGATCACCAACGAAAGGAGCGTTTGATGACGCAAGCCTCATTCAGAATTTGCCCACGCTGCTCAAGGGCCGTTCCCATCCAAGCCAAGGAAGTTTTTTGCATCAACGATGGGACCAAGCTGCTCGAGAAATGTCCGTCGTGTCAGGCGAAGATCACTGCGCCCCATGCGCGGTATTGCCAAGCGTGCGGGTTTCATTACCCGGATGTGCTTGGGCGAGAGTTGGAACAGAAGTAGAAAGTGGAAAGTGGAAAGTGGAAAGTGGAAAGTGGAAAGTGGAAAGTGGAAAGTGGAAAGTGGAAAGTGGAAAGTGGAAAGTGGAAAGTGGA
>JAYURE010000904.1:0-7300 GCA_043756345.1 Deinococcales bacterium
TGTCCGCCGCCAACGCCAAACCAAGCAAAGCGAATCCAGCCAATACAAATTTTCTCATGCGTGTTCCTCCTTCGGAAAACCATACTTTACGCCCAGTCAGATGCCGGTCAGGTTTGCGGCATCACTTGCCGCATCCGATACCGATGTCACTGATGTCCTGCCCGGTCAACAACATCAACGGATTGCTGCCATCGGCATTCACCACCCGAAGCTCATGCGCCCCGCTCGAGTTTCCGGGACGGTCCAACCACAGACTGACCACCCGACCATCCGGTAGCACGCATGGGCTGTTGTCGTTGTTGACACTCGAGATGCGCGTCGCCGCCACATCGCCCTTCTTGGCCCGCCAGACTTGCTCACCGTTCCAACTGGCCTCAAACGTCACACTTCCATCGGCGTTGAAGGCAGGATGATGCAAGGCCCCAGCCTGAACCGAATCTCGAGACCGCGCATCGTTCTCAAAAACCCGCACGAACCCCGTGCCATCCGTGTTCAATTGACAGATGTCGGTGCCTTCATTCCCATACGGCACGTCGCCGCAATCAAACACGACCTTGCCAGCATCGCTCGAGAGGCTCGGCTGTTCGTTGTAGGTCGTGCCCAACGCCGCCGTGATCGAACCCAGTCCGTTCCAAAATGTGGGCGTGCCCGTTTTTTGCAAGACGTTCAATCCCGAACCCGCAGTGGTCGCCACGGTGTAGACAATCAACCCACCACCGGAGGCCACGGTGGGCGTTCCAACCAAATCCGTGACCCCATCAAACGGTGGATTTGGCCGCACGATTCTCGAAATCCTGACCAGACTCACCGCCTTCGGATCGCTCGAGGGTGCAATCACCAAGCAACCGACAGCATCACATTTCGGATCGGCATTCTGTGATTCCCAAACCAACCACGCGCCATCGCTGGAGATGTTGATGCGTCGATCCGGTTTGCGCGTACTGCCCCAAACCAAGCCTGAGATGTTCTCCGGGCTCGAGCCTGGATTCGCAGTGATTCGGTAGACATCATTGCCGAGCGTGAAGACAACGGTGCCTGTCAGTGGAACGGGTTTGGGTTCAGGTTTCGGATCGGGAGTTGGTGTAATGCTCGGACTTGAGCACGCCAGCATGAAAACCGTGAAGAACAATGCCAATGGAATACGCATGATGCACCTCGAGAAACTTGAAACGAGTTTGAAAACCGATGTTCTGAAATGTTGGGTTCGGTGATAATTGCGCACGGGCAACCACAAAGGTTGCCCCAACGGTTGATGACGGACTCGAGCCTGAACTCAGAACACACGACTCAGAACTGCCCTACCGAATTTCGATTGCCTGCACCGCGTAATTCTTGACCCAATCAAAATCCACATACGCAAATCCACCATCGCCCCAGCAGTGGCCCCAGGAATTCTTGATGATGAAAAAGCCTTTGCCGCTCGAGCCTGCGGGTGGGTCCATCTTGGTTTGCAATTTCTCCTGCGTGATAAACCCAACGACCGTGACGACGTGATCGCCAGTGCGTACCGGTTTGTTGTCGGCGTTGATGAGGAAGCCGCGAAAGTCAGGTTGGAAATTCAGCGCGTCGTTGCCCAGGGTTTTTGGATCGTCCGTAACGCTGTGCGTCAGCGCGAACGAACGGCCTAACGCGGCCCGCACCGC
The DNA here is from genome assembly GCA_043756345.1 of Deinococcales bacterium. Taxonomy (GTDB): domain Bacteria; phylum Deinococcota; class Deinococci; order Deinococcales; family JAAFIG01; genus JANOWZ01. The sequence continues at coordinate 1,644 of JAYURE010000904.1, forward strand.
CAGAATCGAAGTGGCGTAATCTGGGTTGCCCATGTCCCAGAGTTCACGTGAAGCCTGCGAGAATTTGTACCCGCTGCGGCTAAAGATGGGCGCGAGTCCGCTCAGGCAGTACACGAAGCCAAACGTGCCAATCGGTGGCGTGCAAACAATCGGGCCTTGCGCGGTCGTGTCACTGCACGGTGCGAGCGGGTAACCCTGGCAGGAACCCGTGAAGAACGAATCCATGAAGCTGCCCGCCTGCGGCCCGCCGATCAAGGTTTTGGGTTTGGCAACGCGATTGAGGCTGGTGTTGTACTGCAAAGTATTCTCGAGGGCGAACTCAAAATTCGCGGCGTAAGCACGGTCAGCGATGGTTTGTGGATCGCCACCATCCGCATCGAGGCGCGGCGAGAAACGCACGAAGCGGTTCGCGGCGTAATCTTGCTCGGAGAGGTTGACTTTCAAGCCGGTCTTGCGGGCAATTTCAATCTCGAGGTTGGCGACCGTCGCAAACGCCCAGCACGTGCCGCGCATCCCCTGATTCTTGACGCTGGTGGTGAATTTTTTGAGCGGCCAGTTGAACTGCCCAAACACGCTGTTCGCACTCGGAACCTTCGAGCAGTTTTTCGTGCGGTCCAACTGCTGACCCACACCGACCTCGAGCGTCGGATCGCTCGGAGCCGTCTGCACTGGCACGACCACACGATCCGCAATTTTGCGGTACTGACCGACCGCCGTTTCCATCAGCAAATCGTTCGCCAGTTTCGCATCCTCGAGCGTGGCGCTTTGAATGCTGGTCGCGCTCGGATAATCCACCGTGCTGACGTCCTCGAGCGCAAGCGCCTGCTGAAATTCCGGGAAGAATTCGCTGTAAATCCGCCGTTGATTGCCCAGGCTTGGAAACGTGCGCAAATTCGAGGCGGCCTGCGCGACTTGCCAACGCCGTCCCAGGAGCGTGCGCGGACCTTCCGCCTCGGCGCTGCGGTCGCCATCGGTGTTCAAATCCTCCGCGCTTGGCGCGACGATGCGAACGCCGTACTCCGGGTGCGCATCCAGGATCGGTTGCAGAAACCTTTGATCCTCGAGCACCAGTGCATCGTCCGCCTTTTTGATCGCCTCGAAATTCGCCTTGCTGATGACCTGACCCTCACCGGCAGCCACGCGCCGTTTGAATTCTTCGGGCGTGATGGTCTGCGCCCCTTCCGGCGCGGTTTTGCCAACGGCGTCCTCGGATTTGAAGAACGGATCGGGTGCTGGCGGGCTCGAGGTTGGCGTGGCGCACGCGGCGAGCACCGCCAAGAATCCCAGCATCAGTTTGTGCTTCATGATTTCCTCCTCAATTCTGTTCCGCACGCCACGCAATGACGGGCGTAAGGACTGCTGATCTGCGCCCCGCAATCCGCGCAAGCCTCGAGCAGGCGTGTTCCATCGTTGGCGCAGTACGTTTCGCCACTCGCGGCGGGAACGGCCCGAAAGCATTTCGGACACAACCGGTACGTGATTGCGGTAGGTTTGCTGACCGATTTCACCGCTGCCTCCTGTTCTGAGGGGCAGTCTGCGCGTGACTCGGTTTGCTGTGGGTTTCTTCTCGAGCCGTTTATGCCGGAGGGAGGGCAGAGAAAAGTGGAAAGTAGAAAGTGGAAATCAAGAACTCGAGTTTGAATCACTCAGGGCACACTCAAAAAGTCTTGCCAGCGTTCTGGCAAGACTTCGCCCACCTCGAGCAGTTTCTCTCGGGCATCCGAGTACGTTCTGATCAGCGAACGGTGGTTCTCGAGTGCTCGCAAGGCTTGGCAGGTCAGGCGCAACGCATTCAGGTCATACGGGTCAATCTCGAGCAAGATTCGGCCAACCCGAGCGGCCTCTTTCGGATCGGACCCGAGCAGTACTTTGGCTTTCGCATATAGGGCCAGCGTCAAAACCTCGAGCACGGATTCCGAAGGCTCGAGGTTCGCGTCTTGCAGGTACGGGCCGCGCCAGAGTTGCGTATCCGCATCGCGCAAAAAGTTTTCTGCATCACTGGTGATTGCCCCGAGTGCGTAACCGTTTGCGGTCGTGGTGATCGCATTCTGCCCGTAACTCGAGCGCACCTTGAATGCGGTTTGTTTCAAACCGGATGCCGCCTCGGATTCGGAAACGTTGGGATAAAGCGCATCGAACAACTCGAGCATCGTGACTTCAGACCGGCCCAAGATTCTTGCCTCGAGCAGCACTGCCAGCAATTCCTTGCGTTTCTGACCGCGCACGCCTTCGGGTTTGGATTCACGTGAGATTTGCATCACACCGAGCACTTGAAGTTGAAGATCGGCTCGAAGTGCGAGATTCGGGGTTGCACCGATGAGTTCGGGAAACAAACGCAAACCTTGATCGACGGCGTTCTTCATGCCACGCGCCCGAAACCATTCGAGCCGACCTCGAGCCGATGACGTGTTGTTGCGCAGGCGGTCCAAGTCGAGACCGGCCTGATTCGCCTCGAACATGCGCCCCATTTGCTCGAACGCAATCACCGTCTGCTCGAGTAAATCAATCGCCTGGTCATACTCGCCGAGTTTTGCCCTCGCCTTCCCCTCGAGCCAAACTGGAAACCAGCGCCCAAAAAACGCATCGCCAGGAACTTGAAAAGCTTGAGCCTTGAGCGCCAACGCCAACGCCTGTTCTGTATCGCCATGCTCGAGTTCAACAAAACCGACATACGCACTCGAGGCCGCCAAGTACGCTGACATGTTCAACGCATCGGTAAACTCGAGTGACAGCCGTGCGTACTTTTGGGCCAGCAGGCCACTCGAGGGACGGTCCCGCCAAGCGAGGTACAACTCGATCAGGTTGTGCACAGTGTCGCACAGGTACATGCTGACCGGATGGCGAACCTGATACTCGAACGCCTCGAGCAAAAATTCTTCGGCCAGTGCGTACTCACCAAATTCGCAATTCATGCTGCCGAGAAAACTGCGGATCAGCATTTCGTTTGGGGTGTGTCCAACCTCGAGCGCCAAGACCAATGCTTCCTCGAGATCGCGTGCCGCCGCCCGGTAATCCCCGAGTTGTTTGCGGTACAACGCCCGGTCGAACAAGATCACGTCACGTCCAGAAAAGCCGTGAAGCTCGAGCAACGCGAGGATTTGATTGACCAACTCGAGTGCCCACACATATCGGCTGGATTCGCCGTAGGCACTTGATTGGCGGTTCAGCACCCGCACCCGTTGCCACGGCGAAAGGTCCGAACGTTGCAGCACACGATCCGCCAGGTCAATCGCGTCATCGAATCGCGTCAAAGATTTTAACGCCCAGATCACGTGCACCAACACATCCGGGTCGAGGTCGCTGCTCGAGCCGAGTTCAAGTTGCCACAATCCAATCGCGTTCATAAAATCGCTCGAGGCACTCAATAGGCCAAATCGCACCACGAGTCCCGAATCTGAGGCCCGCGCACTGGCGGGTAAAGTGTCAAACAAGCCTTGGGCCTCACGCGGTTGATGCGGCGTGAGAAATCCAATGAACTCGAGCATCACGGCAGAATCGGTGTTGTGCTCGAGCGCGAGTCGAAACAGTTTTTGGGCCGTCTTCAAATCCGATTGTGAGAGTTGACGTGCCGCCTCGAGCGCCAAACGCGCCCGGTCTTCACCGCTCGAGAATTCGACCGCCAAGGCCAACCATCGTCCTGGGGTTTTTGATTGCTCAGCAACTTTTTTCAGCACCTCGAGCGAACGTTCAGGCCCAAGTTGCGCGTCAGGAACGAACAATGCCCCAATTTCCAGTGGCAACACCTCGAGTGCGCGACGGGCGAACGATTGCCGAAGATGATTGGAGATATTTTTGATTGGCACTTCACGAAACAGTGGATGAACGAATCCGGCATCGTCCAAAACACCACCGGCACGCAAATTTCGTTCGGTCATTTCGAGCGTATCCAACTCGAGACCCGCAATCATTGCCCACTGCTTCGACTCGAGCTTCAGGTTCGGTTCGATGTGTTCGAGGTACGCCCGAGCCTCGAGTGCGGTTCTGGTTTCGTTGTCCGTGCACGCTTCATTGATGGCGCGTTCGATCATCGCCTCGACTGTGACCGGCAGCACGTCACGGTCTGGAACCCGCCAATGCCAGCGAACACCGTCGCTCCAAACAAATCCACGCCGCGCCAGAAAACGAAAAAACTCGAGCGTAAACAGTGGGTTGCCCGCCGCCCGAGCATGAATCCAAGCGGTCGCGTCATGCGGCAAACTCGCCCCGACTTCGCGTTCGAGCAATTGAGCGGATGCCTCGCTCGAGAGCGGTTCGAGCATGACCGTCTCGAATGGATCAGGCAATGCGATGCGGCTGGTGGCAATCAATGCCAAACCTCGAGCCTGTGTGACGCCTTGCGCCAATGCCTGCCAGAACTCGAGTTGCGCGTTCGTGGTTTCGTGCAAATCCTCGACATGAATCACCAACGGTGCGAGGCCAAGCAACAGCGCCATGATCGCTTCGAGCGATGGTTCGGGTTTCTCGAGTTCGCGTTCCACCCAGACCGCAAGGCGTTTCGGATGTGGCAAGGCGTGAATCAGATTCGAGACTGGTGCAACCGCCCGAACCGAAACCGTTCGGCAAGACGCGTCCTTCAAAACCTCGTTTACCGTGAACGTTTTGCCCATGCCCGCCGAGGCCTGCAAACCCAACGCGAACCCGGCCCGCCGAGCGGCGAGCCCAGACAAACGTTTGCGAATGGCTTCAACATCTCGAGACGTGCTCACAAGGATGGTTCAGTCTAAATCCAGTCGATGAATATTCAACCGTGACCAGCCTCGAGCATCAGTCCCGTTCGAGCGCCCCATCCCGAATGCGAACAATCCGATCCGCCCGCGCAGCCACCTCCATGTCATGCGTGATCAAAATCAAAGTTCTCGCTTCAGAACCAGAATCGCGTTCGGTCAGCAACTCGAGGATGCCGCGACCCGTGGCCGAATCCAGATTTCCAGTCGGTTCATCTGCAAACAAAACGCTCGGGTTCGCCGCCAGTGCCCGAGCAATCGCCACGCGCTGCTGCTCGCCACCAGAAAGTTGATTCGGAAAATGCGTCAGCCGTTTACTGAGGCCAACACGCCCCAACAACTCTGCCGAAATCTTCGCCCGTCGCGCCCGAGGAATCCCCTCGAGCGTCAATGGCAACTCGACGTTCTCGGCGGCCGTCAAAATACTGATCAGGTTGTAATTTTGAAACACGAACCCGAAATGCGCCAAACGGTACGCCGCCAACTGCGTTTCATTCATGCTCGACAAGTCATTGTTGTTGTGCAAGACCGCGCCGCTCGAAGGTTTATCGAACCCTGCCAGCAAATTCAAAAGCGTGCTCTTGCCCGAACCGCTCGGACCAACAATCGCCGTGATCAAACCCGCCTCGAAGCCGTAAGACAGGTGATTCAATGCCGTGACGGTTTCCTCGCCGCTCGGATACACTTTGGAAATCTCTCGAGCCTCGAGAATCGTTTGCGCCCGCACTGGAACATCCAAAATGGCCGTCATCAGTTTCTCCCCAACGCCTGCGTGATCACCAAACGGCTTGCAGTCCGCGCAGGCAACAAACCAGACAACAAGCCCAATCCCGCCGCGACACCAACCGCCAACGCGATCAACCTGAACGTGATCGCCGCAATCGCCACACCGATCAAATCACGCACCGCGAAATTCACCGCCAACGTTCCCAA
>JAYURE010000905.1:0-7294 GCA_043756345.1 Deinococcales bacterium
ATGCGCGAACTCGAAGGGAAGCTCGAAGATCCGTTGCACCTCGAGCGGTATCACGAAATCGAAGAGCATTACCGCTTGCGTGGCGGGTACGAGAAGAATTCCCGGCTCGAATCGGTGCTCGAGAGCCTAGGCTTCAAAGACCGCGAGGATGAACTGGTTTCTGGCTTATCCGGTGGCGAACGCACGCGCTTGGCACTGACGCAGATTTTGGTTGCGCAACCCGAACTCTTGCTGCTCGACGAGCCGACCAACCATTTGGATATTCAAATGCTCGAATGGCTCGAGGGATTCCTGCGCAATTATCCCGGCGCGATCCTGGCCGTCTCGCACGATAGGGCTTTCTTGGATCAAATCGCCAATCAAACCGCACTGGTCGCCCGAGGCGAGGTTCGCAAATACGAAGGCAATTACACCGCCTTCAAAATCAAATTCGATGCCGAACTCGAGATTCAAGCCGCGACCTTCAAAAACGAACGCAAGGAATTGGATCGGCTCGAGGCGATGCACGAACAAATGCGCATTTGGGGCGGACGCAACGAGAAGCTGGCGATTCGTGCCCGCTCCATGGAAAAACGGGTCGAACGTTTCGAGAAAGGCATGGGCGACGCACCACCACCGGACGAAAAAGTGGCCAGGGTTAAATTTGAAGCCCCAGAATCCGGCGAGACGGTTTTGCAGGCCGGATACGTCAGCAAGTCTTACGGTGGTCGCACGCTGTTTAATAGCATCGACCTGACGGTACGGCGTGGCGAACGCATCGCTGTGATTGGACAGAACGGCGCGGGCAAATCCACCCTGATCAAAACCATGCTCGGGCTGATGCCATCGGATGATCTCAAAACGTACTCGAGGTTGGGCTCGAGGGTCAGTCTGGGGTATTACGATCAGCAACTTCGTGGTGTCAATCCAGAGGCGACCCTGTTTGAGGAGGTCAAGTCGCTGGTCGAAAAGGACCAATTGGTTCACGACATGCTCGGCGCGTACCTGTTTCCTTACGCAGCGCAATTCAAGGTTGTCAAGAACCTTTCGGGTGGCGAACGCGCACGACTCGCGCTTCTGAAACTTTCACTCGAGGAACACAACCTGCTGGTGCTCGACGAGCCGACCAATCACCTCGACATGGAAATGGTCGAAATGCTCGAAATTGCATTGCGCAATTTTTCTGGCACACTGATCATGATTTCGCACGACCGGCGTTTCATCGAAAACCTGGCCAATCACATTTGGCTTCTAGAAGATGGCGAGTTTTACAGCTACCCCGGCGGGTATCAGTATTACCTCGAGAAGCACAAGAAAAAAGGTGCAATCGAAGTTGAAAAACCAGTCGTTAAAGCTGCCGCGCCAAAAGGCAAAGGCATCAACCCGTGGAAGTTGAACGTTGAAATCAAAAACCTGGAGGCGAAACTTGCGAGTCTCGAGGCTGAACTTGTGACCGTCAACTCCGAACTTGCAAGCCCAAATGCCAAGACAGATTTCGCTGCGCTCGGCAAACGCAGCGGTGAACTGGATGCTGAATTGCTCGAGACACTCGCGGCCTGGGAGGAACGCACGAGTCTGCTCGCCAGCGTTTCCTGATCAACAAAAAATGGAGGCTCGAGTAAGTCGCTCGAGCCTCGTTTCGTTTCGTTTCAGGATTTACTCTCGAGGGTTACGGCTGCACAGTGCATTTCACCGTTGTGCACAGGTAATTGGCCGCTGAAGGTTTCGGTTGTGGCAAATCTGCTGCCAACTCGAGCCCTTTGCCCAGTACTTTGAAGCCAGCCGTCAGGGTCGCACTCGAACTGATCCCGGTCCTAAACGCTGCCGTTTTGTCAGGATTGATGTCCGTGTCGATGTACGGTTTGAACTCGAGCACCGGTCCGGCAACACCGTACAGTTTGATGCCAAGTTGAAGTTTGGCGTACACGGCCCCGTTGCCTTGGTTGGGAACGGTGACAGCGAAACTGGGATTGGCGGTCAAGGTCAGTGGGGCTCCTGAAACCACCTGCCATTTCGTGACTCGAGTTCGGTCATATGAAAATCCAAGATTCAAATTCAGGGTTGGCGTGATGCCTGCTGTGACTTTCACGGTGTCGTTCGCACCAATTTTAGCGCCAATAATCAACTTCGGCTCGAGCACGATCACCACTGGAATCGCGCCAACCAGGAAGGCTCGGGTGATTTTGTATTGCGCCACGGATTGTTCCGTGCCCGCCTGCAACGTGAATTTCCCGCCCGTCTCGAGCGTCCCTTTGAGTTCAGCGGCAAAGCTGCCCTTCAAGGACACCTCGAATTTCTCGAGTGAATTTTTGGAGAACACCAGGTTGAATTTCGGATCGAGCGTTTGTTGCACGAAGCCGTTCAAGGTCACGGTCGCCCCGGTCGGCAATGGGATTTTGACGTTCGCAAATGCGATTTTGCCGTTAACCGCTTGCGGACGAATGCCTGGCAGGGATTGCGTGACCACCGCTTTGTCCAAATCAACCTCTCCAAAACCGATGTCTGCCGTTCCCGCCGAGATCACATCCTCGAGCGTCGCATCTTCGGTTTGAATGTAGACCTTTTTGATCCCAAGCGGTGAAAGCTGATTGCTCGAGGCAGGCTGAATGCCACTGATTTTGCGAATCAAACCTTCGTTGCACTCACTGACGACCAATTCGCCCGCTTTGAACGCGCCGCCGGTTTCGGCGACTTGCAAACGGTTCGTTTCGACACTGGAAATATCGGCAGCATCGACCACTCGGGTGCTGGCATCGGTGGTCACACCAGTCACGGTGACGCTCGAGGCGGGCTCGAAGGTTGGTGAGTTGTTGCAATTCACAATGACTGGTGCTGGTGCCGGTGGTTGCGGGCAGGCCACCAGTGTTGCGCTGGTCAAACCAGCAAGCAATATCCAACGGCGGTATTTCATTTGATTACCTCGAACTCGAGGCTGGCGATGTCTTTGGCTCCACCGGATTTCTCGAGTGCTTCCCGAATGCGTTTCTCGAGCGCGGCCTCGTCCAGAATGCCTTTGAGTTTGATTTCGGTTGGAATCGGTTTTTCAGTGAACGCCAAGTAGACCAATTGCTTACCGAGCGGTTCGCTGATCTGATATGCGGCTTTCGCGCCGCTGGCGTTTTTGTCGTCTTTGTTCGGCAATTCAAACTTGCCCGCAGCGAGTTGAATGTTGCGGTCCAGTTCATACGTCGCCCGGTCCGAATCGGTGGTGAACAGCGTCACGAATCCAGGCTTGGACAACGTGAACGAGAATTTGACGTATTCGTTGAGTTTGATTTGCGCTTTCGCTGGTGAAACCTTGAAGTCTTTGATGATGTCTTGCCCTCCAACCCGAGTGCGCAACGTGTTCGGTGCGCAACTGGTCAGGGTTGCGAGTGCGGTGATGCCAATGAAAAGAACGGCTCGAGTGAACATGGAATTCAGGGTAGCGGTTTTTTGTGAGGTGAATGGGCGAAATTCTTCACGCCAATGAGTAAAGACCTGCTCAGGCTCACTTCATGGGATGCTCAGGGATGGATTGCAGCTTTCTGGCACGGGCTCGAGGCGTTATCATGAGGGTGTTCGAACTCGAGGAGATGCGATGAAACGATTCGGGATGTTGATGGTTCTGCTGGCACTCTGCTCTCTGGAATTGGCCATGGGTTTCGCAGAACGCTCAAGCGATCCTGGTGAGGTGCGTTTTGAATCTGCCGGTGAAGTCAGTAAGCTCGTCGAGATTCCAGTGGCATCGATGAAGCTCGAGCGTTTTCGTGGACGGCAGGTTCGCATCTGGAAGGTTTCCTCGCGTACCCGATTTGTGACGCTTGATGATGACTCACGTACCGACCTGGAATTCTAGGGCCTTCAAAGAACCGGTTGGAGTTTGGTGCGCCGCGAAACACTGATCGAACACAAAGACCAGAACGCCGATCAACATCCAGAATTCGCTGGAACCGTGCCAGAACTCGTGCAGATTGGACCTCGAGATTTCGCGGTTGGTGTACTGACCGTGCGCAGAACTGGCTATTCCGGTGGCGGTGGCGCGAACACGTACTTGAATTTGTACGACCTGAACAAACCTGGCGCGATCCTGCACGATTCATTGGTCGCCTCGGACAAAACCATTCGGGCCTGTTTTTCCGAGGCGGATTACAACAGCGGCGGTCCATGCAGTGACGAGTACAACGCCTCGAGCACGCTGAAATTCTTTGGTTCGCGCAATGGCATGTTTCGTTTGAAAAAGTCTTTCTCGGTCGAGATGCAACCCGCGTTTCGCAAACCATCCGACCCGAGCGGTGACACGCCACAAGCGGATCGGATTGCAGTGTGCGCTCCGTACAACCTCGAGTACGAATGGAATCCTAAAATGCTCGCGTTCGTTTCGTTGTGGCCTGAGCCAGATTCGTGCACTTTATGAAACTCGATACAGCCTGATCAGTTCAGGACTGTGCCGCCATCAATGTTGTAACCCTGCCCGGTGATTGCCGCTGCAAAATCTGAGGCCAAGAATGTTGCCAGTGCTGCAACCTCGAGCGGTTCGATCATTCGCGCCAACGGAACGTCTTTGACCAAACTGTGAATCGCTTCGTCTCTCGAGCGGCCCGTTTTTTCGACAATGTTCTGCACGGTTTCTTCGGCCATTTCTGTCAGCACCCAACCGGGACAGACAGCGTTGACCGTCACGCCTTTTTGCGCGTAATCGAGTGCGACACTGCGCGTGATGCCCAACAGCGCGTGCTTGCTGGCGTTGTACGCGGCGCTGTACCGCAAACCTGCTTTCGCGGCGATGCTGGCAATGTTGATCACGCGGCCCCAACCTCGAGCCGCCATTGGATCAAGTGTGAGTTGCATCAACCGCATCGCACTTTCGACGTTGATCGTCATGATTCGCTGCCAGAGTTCCGGTGTCATCTGCGTGAATTTCACACCCTGCGTGATGCCCGCATTGTTGACCAGAATATCGATGGGTCCAAGTTCGGATTGCGCTTGGGCAACCGCCGCATCCAAGCTCGAGGGTTCGTTCAGATCGCAAGGAATCGCAATCGCTTTCTGTCCGAGCGCCCGGATTTCTGATGCCAACGTCTCGAGGTCATTCACGGATCGAGCGGTGATGATCACGTTCGCACCACTGCGGGCAAACTCGAGCGCAATCGCCCGTCCGATCCCTCGAGATGCGCCGGTAATGAATGCGGTTTTTTGATCGAGCCGAATGTCCATGTGATCCTCTCAAGATCGAAGGGAAAAGGTGAAAAGTAAAAGATTGGTTGACCTTTTCCCTTTTCCCTTTCACCTGCCCTCAAAACAGCGTGTTGAAATTCGCCATCAGTCGCACGAAAAAACCTTCGCTGATGCCGTAACTATTTTGCCAACCGCCTTGCAGTTTGATAAAGAAGGTGGTCGAGAGTGGCAGCGTCACACCAACGAATGAGCTTGTTTTCACACCGGCAATGTTGTCTGTTCCGACGTAAATCAGGACTGGGTAAATCACTCGCGGTGCGACGTACACATTGCCGCTTAAGCCAACCGTGAAGGCACGACCAATGAAGTAAAAACCAGTCACCTCGAGGTTGCCGTAAACATCCACATCGGCAGATTTGTACTGCGCGAAGGTTCCGGCGGTTGCGGCAACCAAACCGAGATTGTCCGGTGCGAGCAGCGAGTAACGCAGTGCGGCGCGACCATACCCGGCCAGGCTGAGGCCACCATCGTCATAGAAGCCATTGGCATACTGTCCAAACACCGTGAAGGCCAATCCGGGAGCACTCGAGACATCAACCCGGCCTGTGACCTCGAGATTGTCGATCACTTTGATGGCGTAAGCGGCGTAACCTTCCAGGCTCAGGTTCGAGCCGAACGGGTATTGCAGGGCGACCGATGCGGTGAAACCTTCGGCCTGCGCTGGTGCAGCAAGTGCGAGCACGGTCACGCACAACATGACGAGTTTTGAGTACGGCTTTGAAAACACGAATTTCATGGTTTCTCCTCGAGAACCTCTTTTTGAAGGTTGGGCTGATTTTGTGATGCGTCTCACTCTACAGAAATCTTGACATCTCCAGTGACGACCCGTTCATCTCGCTTATGAACTGAATCTTGATGCGAGTTAAAGGCATGACTCACACAATGGTTTTGTGCGGTATACCAACCGCTTTGGCAGCATCGACCGGCCCCAGCAAGGGAGGTTGTCTCGGGTTTCAGGTTGCTCGAGACGAGATCTTCACGGTATGGATTAATAATAATGTTAAACCAATTAAATCCCAGGACTGAATCTTAATGAATCCCAGGATGACCCCAGACTATCCTGAGAAAAATCGATCTGCGTTGTCACATACGCATCGGTTCGCTTCCCCCCAGTTGCTGTGGCCCCGTTCCCCATCACAGCCTCTCAGCAGCCTTTCACCAAACACATCTTGCATGACCCATGCGAAAAGTTGCTTCGCCCCCAACGGAAATCAACGAAAGAAAGGTGATCTCAAATGAAGCAGAAAATCATCCTTATAGTCTGGACCCTTCTGGCGGCCTGGACGCTCACAAGTTGCGGCAGCACAACCCCCGCCGTACCGCTGAGCGAACCACAGCCAAAACCAAAACCACCAATCGTCAACGGACCCACACCAGGCCCTCGAGTTGGTGAACTGAACGTTGAAACCTACGAATGCCGCTGGGGAGGCGTGGTCAACGGCAACGAAGAAGTTTTCGCCAACCTGATCCTGCGCAACAAAAGCAACAAAAACGTCACCAGCCTCAAAGTGACCGTGACCTTCAAAAACGCGCTCGGGCAGGAGGCAACGCAGACGTTTGATTTCGCAAGAAACCTGATGCCAGACGAGGTGAACTTCAAAGGCCCCAATCTGGTCGAGGCACGGTTGAAATGGGCGAATGGCAAGAACCTGAAATCATGCCAGGCCAAACTCGAGAACGTGGTTTACACGAATTGAAGATTGGACTGACTGAAGATGGACCAGTGAACTGTGCGGCTTGGGGAGGTGATCCTCGAGCCGCACCGTTTTTGATGACGGCTGGCGTTCCGGTGGCAACAAATGCACGGGTAAGACACTTGAGTCTGTTTCTGCGAGGTGTGCGAAATAATCGCGGAGTTCTTGATGGATGAAAGCGTACTCAACTCAACGCCACGTCTCGAGTGGAGCAGCATGTCACTGGCCGTGTTGAGCAAGTGAACAAATGAGCGGGGGTTTCAACAGGTTCGAGCCTCACATTTACACGCGGGCATCGGATCACCAACCGTGCAGGGGGTGCAGCCGCAGAATGGGACAAGCTCCAAAAGTCACCCCCTGCGAAGTAGGGGGTAGCCCCGAAGGGGCGGGGGTCGCGCACGAGC
>JAYURE010000906.1:0-2635 GCA_043756345.1 Deinococcales bacterium
TGCGAGGCTCGCTGGGGTCGGATTCGGATTCTGACGCAATGGCGTTCTGCCGCGAGGAATCTCCGGTGCGCCCGTCTCGAGCTTGCTGGTGCCTTCACCCTCGGTGTTGTTGCTGTTCGGGTAGATCAACCCTTTTGGATAAGGCGAGACTCGAGGTTCATGGACCTCGCGGACTTCGCGCACATAGGAGGTTTCCTCGACGATCACACGTTTCGGTGGCGGAGGTGGTGGCGCTGCCTTAACGGTTTGAATCCGTTCCTCGCGCACCCTCGCCACAGCCTCGAGCGAATACCGGCGTTCGCCCAATGGCGTGATAAAAAGCGTGTCGTTAACGCTCAAACGGGTCTTGTTGAAAAACTCGCTCAGGCCGTAAACGCGCTTGTCTTGCGAGTTGATGGTCAGTTGAATCTCGTCGCCACCGGCAGCGACAAACGTCACCGTGCCAGAGGTTGGGAAGACCTGCTCGAGCGTGCGCCCAAGCATGATCGAACCCGAATCGATGCAGGGTCGGGTCAGGAAGTATTTGAAACGCCCGCGTGCCGGATCGAAGGTCACGCCAACACCTTACAGGATGAAAGGCTTCTCGTGCGTGAGGCCAGTGGAGTGATTGAGACTCGATGATAAGACACCAGAGCCGTATTCGACTCGAGCGGGATGGGGGAATTCTTCGGGTTCATGCCGGAACCTCCTCGAGCGGGCCGAGGGAGCGTGATTTTCGAGTACGACGGCTGCGTTTGGTTTGATTGCTAGGATTTTCAGTTTGGTTTTGTTTGACGCCAACTTCAGTGCTCGGCGGTTGAGGCAGAATTGATTGATGCAATGCTGCAAGAGTGGTTTGTGATCCTGAGGCTAAGGTAAAGTATAGCGCTTGAGCGATGTGAAGTGTTGCGCGTGCATCTCCGAGTGCTCGGTGACGGTGTTCTATCGGTACACCATAAATTTGTCCGAGTGCATCCAGTCCCCGACGGCGGCGACCAGGCAATGCTTGCCGGGCCAAATCGAGCGTGTCAACCACCGTGTTATCTAGCTCACATCCCAGCTTAGCAAATCGCGGACGCAAAAAAGCAAGGTCGAATGGAGCGTTCTGAATCACCAAGGTTGCGTCGCCCAGAAACTCGAGCAATTTGTGCAAGCTTTCCTCGAGTGGCGGTGCTCCAATCAGCATGGCTGGAGTGATGCCGGTCAGTGTTTGCACGTAAGGCGAGATGGGGCGTTTCGGATCGTTGAAAACGGAGAACTCCTCGAGCTTGACGGTTCCGTTCTCGTCACGTGAGATTTTGATCGCGCCGATCTCGATGATTTCCTCGCGCAAGGGATCGCCATTGGTGGCCTCGATGTCGAGAGCCACAATCGATTCGCCCAATGGCGGGAAGGGCAATTCCCACGACCACAGGCCAACCATCTCCGCCTCGAGTTTGAAACGACCGTCCAACACTTTTGCCAGCAGGCTCGAGGCCCCAGGTGAAACAATGCCCAAGGCTCGTGCCAATTCTTCGCACGGCATGGCTTGACCAAAAAGCTCGAGCTTGGCGTGCGCGGTGCGATTGAGGATCGGGTAGATGAGTTTGGTCACGCCGTTGACACCAGTCCGCCAGAAAAAGTTCCGGGTGCGGTCTTCAGGAAGCCTGCGTTCGTGGCTTGCTCGAGCGCTTGGGAAATTGTGATCAGGCGTTCATCCATCAAGGTTGGCGCGATGAATTGCACGCCGATTGGCAAACCGGAATCGCTCGAGTATTGCCCAGCGTTTGAACCGGCTGCAATCTCGTAACCGAATGGAATGCTGATCGCGGGCAGGCCCGCCAAGTTGACGGTCACGGTGTCCACGTCGGTCAAGTACATCGACATCGGATCGTCGGATTTCTCGCCGATTTTGAAGGCTGGGGTCGGTGCGGTCGGCAGCATCAGCAGATCAACGTTCTCGAAAACTTGCGCGAATTCCTGCGCGATTCTGGCTCGAGCCTTGAGTGCCTTCGAGTAAAACGCATCGAAATAACCGCTCGAGAGTGCATACGTTCCCATCAAAATTCGGCGGCGGGTCTCGAGGCCGAACGCTTTGCCGCGAGCTTTCGCCATGACATCGTTGATCTCGCCATCAAAATCAAAACGGTTGGAATAAACCATGCCATCGAATCGCGCCAGGTTGGAGGACGCTTCCGAGCACATCACGAGGTAGTACGCGGAAAGCCCGTACTCGAGCGAAGGCAGCGAAACTTCGGTCACGGTCGCACCCAATTTCTCGAGTTCAATTCGTGCCGCCTCGAGCCCGCCAAGCACGCCGTTTGAGTTGCCATCGCCAATTGCTTCGCGCACCAAACCGATTCGCATTCCGCGAACATCCGTCCGTAGTGCCGCCGTGAAATTGCTTGGAGTCTCAAGTGAAGTCGAATCGAGCGGATCGTGCCCGCAAATCGCATCGAGCACCGTTGCCAAATCTGCACTCGAACGGGCAAACGGTCCAATCTGATCCAGGCTCGAGGCAAGCGCGACAAGTCCGTACCTCGAGACGCGCCCATAGGTTGGTTTCATGCCCAACGTGCCAGTAAATGCTGCCGGAAGTCGGACGCTTCCGCCCGTGTCCGTGCCGAGCGAAATCGGTGCGATGCCCGCCGCGACCACCGCGCCCGAACCACCGCTT
>JAYURE010000907.1:0-2630 GCA_043756345.1 Deinococcales bacterium
CGAACTCGAAGCGCAGTTGAATGTCTTGCGTTCAAGCATCGAAACGAACGTGGGTTTTGAAATGGAACGCCTGAGCGAACAGTCGGCGCTCGAGTTGGAACGCGAATCGCTCGAGTCACAATTGCGCGACGCGGACGGCGCATTGCGTGAGGCTGAGACGCGGCTCGAGGAGGCCCGGGTTGAACTCAAGCGTTCGCAGGACCGTGTGCGTGGCGCACGCGAACGTCTGGCGCGTGATGAGGCTCGAGGTTTGGAACTGGCAGGTTTGCGCGAATCGCTCGAGCTTGAACGGACTGGGTTCGAGACGCAATTGAAATCCTATTCCTGGTTGACGGACGATTCGAGCCTGGGTGCGCGAGCCGAATCTCTCGAGGGTGCGGCGCGAGCTTGGACGCAATTTGAGCGCGATTCTGAACGACTGCAAGATGCCGAAACCCGTGCACAATTGACCTCAATCCGTGTGACTTCGGCGCGTGAACGGCTCGAGGAGGCGACCACATTGCTCGAGGAAATCATGCGTGACACCTCGCAAGAATTGAGCGACCGGGCGGCGGTATTGCTCGAGTTACCGGAAGCGGTTCGGCGCGATTACCACTTGATGCTCGAGGCGATGTTGGACCCGAGCGACGCCTTAACCGTGATCGAGGATGCGGCGATGGAACGTTCGGGCGGATTGCGTGAAGCCTTCGACACGGCACGAGGCGAACGCCGTGAACTGCAATCTCAACTCGAGGGTGAACGCGAGCATTTGCAAACGCTCGAGGCGGCGCAGGAGGCCGTGCCGCCATTGCCAGCGGATCGCACAAAAGCATCCGAGGTGCTGACGGCGGTTGGGATTTCGCACGCAGCACTGTATGAATTTATTCAACCGCACAAGAAAGCCAAGGGCGATCTGGCTGGACTCGAGGCAGGATTGTTGGCGTCGGGCGCATTGACGGCGTTGGTGGTGGACGAGTCCGAGCGGGCTCGGGCCATTGATGTCTTGCAGGCCGCGAGACTCGAGGATGCGCTGTTGCGTTTGCCGGGTGTTGGCGATCTCAAATCGAACCTGTCCAAACTGCTCGAGCCGGAATTGAACGCACCAGAGTTGGTGACGCGATGGTTGCAGGCCGTGGCGCTCGAGGATGCTCAGACCGTCTCGAGTGTTGGGATTGATGGCTCGTGGACGAACGGGATTTTGTCCGGTACGAGTTCGGTCGGAACTGGTTTGCGTTTCATTGGTGCGCTGGCACGAACCCGAGAACGCGAACGTCAACTCGAGGTTTTGCGAACGAACATTTCAGTGCTCGAAGCCAAGCTTGAACGGGCCGAAGAACTCGAACAGGAAGCGACTGCAAAACTCGAATCGTTTGAACGCGAGTGGCAAAAACTGCGTGACGCCCGAGATGAACGTCGCGCTCGCACCAATGCTGACAATGACCGTAAGCAATGCAGTTCACGTTTCGATGACCGCACGCGGGAACAATCTGAGAGTTTGGAAACGCTCGAGGCGGCACGCGAAAATTCTCAAGTGGCCTTGCGCACGCTCGAGGTCTCGCTCGAACCGCTTGGATTGCGGGCGGAACGTGCGGCGTTCGAGGCGGCGCAACTCGAGCAACGCGAGGCGCAGAGAACGCAGGATTCACTCGAGCGAACGCAGGCGCGGCTCGAGGCGGTGCTGGGCGATTTGGAACGGTTGCGCGAAGAACTTGAGCAACGTCAACTCGAGATCACGGAATTGGATGGCAAGCGTTTGGAATGGGAGCAACGCCGCGACACGTTGACTGTTCGCGTCAGCGAAATGCGGGCTCAACTCGAGAATCCAGACATTCAGGCGTGGCGTGATCGACTGCGGCGCGTGCAGGGAAGACTGTCCGAATTGCGGCGCGAACTTGCCACGTTAACGCAAGATTTGGCGCGGTCTCGCGGGCAACTCGAGGCGGCACAATCGCGTCAACCTCGGGTGCTTGAAGAGGTCATGCGTTGCGAGGAACGGCAAGCTCGCGCTCAAGAAAAACTGGCTCGAGCCATCGGTACGCACGGACGATTGGGCGAAACAGATCTGGCCAGCACGGAGAATCTGGATTCGCTCGAAACAAACGCATCACGGCTCGAGGGTGCGCTCAGTCAGACGTATTCCGAATGCAAAAACGCGCTCGAGACTCCAGAAAGCTTCATGCCGAGCTTTGACGGTTTGACGCCACGCTTCACGCTCGATGGTCAACCGGTTTCGAGCGACGCGATGACCGCGCATCTTTTGACCGAACTCGAGGGGGCGCAACGGCTGCTGTCCGAAGAGGAGGCTCGGGTTTTCCACGACGAACTCGTGCAGGCTTTGGCCGAAGAACTCGACAAGAAAATCCGTGAGGCCCGTGAATTCGTGCGGGCCGTTCGCGCCACGCTCTCCGACTTGCGTTTTCATGACGAACAACTCGACCTCGAACTCGAGCGCGTCGCCACGGGTGGCCTGAGTGATCTGATCGATGGTCGCGTCGCGCCAAATTTTCAGCCCGCCAGTTGGCTCGAGCGTGTCGGTCAAACCGTGCGCGATTTGGTGCGCCGCTTGCGCGAACAACCCGACCCGGAACGCAGCTTTCCGCAGATGCTCGAGGCGGCACTCGATTACCGCGAATGGTACGGTTTCAAGTTTT
>JAYURE010000908.1:0-2628 GCA_043756345.1 Deinococcales bacterium
GAGAGTGTGCTTTCGGCAGAGTTGCTGGGCGGTTGAAGGTGTGTCCTCCGAAAAGCAGGCTCGGGCATTCTTGTTTTTACTTAGAGCTTTCCACTTTGAACTTTTCACTCCGATCCTCTCGAGGTTTCCCTTGTCCACGATCACGCAAAACGCAAAACCCGCAAACCCATCCGTGATCGGCAACCTGATCCGACGGCCCGAATTTATTACGCTTGTGCTGATCCTCTTGTTCGCAGGCATGGTCACAGCCATCAACGCCGAAGCATTTTTCTCGGTGCGCAATCTGTTCGATGTGCTGCGCAACCTGACTCGAGTTGGAATTTTTGCGCTCGGCACGCTGCTGGTCTTGGCGGCGGGCGGGATTGATGTTTCGTTCCCTGCGATTGCAGCATTTGCGTTGTATGCGACCTCGAAATTGGTGCTCTGGCTTTGGCCCGCCGCGCCGTTCCCGGTGGCCCTCGTGATTGCCCTCGCCATCGGTGTGCTGCTCGGATTGCTGAACGGATTTTTTGTTTACCGCTTCAAAGTTCCCAGCCTGATCGTTACAATCGGCACGCAATACCTTTATCGCGGCTTCCTGCTCGCCTTCATCGGCACGGCGCACATCATGAACATTCCCTCGAGCATGGATGATTTTGGCCGTTGGAATCTGATTCAGACCAGCACCGCCGATGGCGTGCGCCTGACCCTGCCCATGAGCATCCTGATCTTGGTCTTGGTCGCGGGCGTGACCTGGTACATCCTCAACCGCACGCTTTTGGGTCGCGCCGTTTACGCCGTTGGTGGCAGCATCCCGATAGCAGAGCGCTTGGGCTTCAGCGTGCGCACCGTACAACTGTTCGTTTTTGGTTACGCCGGACTGCTCGCCGGACTCGGAGGACTGGTGCACGCCTCGAGCAACCGACTTGCCAACCCCTTCGATCTGGTCGGCACGGAACTCGACGTGATCGCCGCTGTCGTGCTCGGTGGGGCTCGAGTGACCGGTGGGACCGGCACGGTGCTTGGAACACTCTTGGGCGTGATCCTGATCATCATCATCAACAACAGTTTGATCTTGATGGGCGTGCCGAGCACCTGGCAAAAAGTCGTGATCGGCGCGATCATTCTGCTGGCCTCTGGTGTCTTCTCGAGACGCGCCCGAGCGTGAGTTTCGACGTTTTCCCCTCGAGCGTTTGGAACCGTGACTGCACACTCTGCGGGGCGTGTTGTGCCGCGCCGGACATCTCGAGCCTACACAAACCGCTCGGTGTGCATTTGGGCTCGAGGTGCGAATGCACGATCTACGAAACGCGCCCGCAAGTCTGTCGCAATTACGCACCCGATTGGGTTTGTGCCGAGGTCGCACCATTGCCGACACTCGAGGATCGGATCAAACGGTTTCTGGAAATTTACGATTTGCAAATCTGAATCACTCGGACCAACTTCAAACACGCTCGAGTTTGCGCACACCCGAACGTTTCGTGCGACGAATCGAAACGCGACTGGCAATAGCTTGTTCCTGGGAAATGTGAAATACGATCCGTTCCGCCTGCGACAACGCCATCAGGTCATGCACTCCGGGCAAATCGACCTCCACCTCGAGCGTGTTGGCATCCGTCATCCAGGCTCGAAAAACAGCCAATGGCGCTTCAAGCTCGTTCGGACGCAAAAGCCCCAAGACGCGGCCATTCACATCGGGCACGCCACCGAAAACCTCGAGTTCTTCGCCATCCGCATTGAAGACACCCGACAGTGCACCTTGCCGCAAATGCAAGGCCAACGAACATGGCACGTCATTGATTCTCGAGTGAAACGTGGCGGGCAAAACTGTTTGAAACTGCGTCATGGTTGGCTCCTTTCAAAACCTCAGAGGCGCTGGACACTCGGGCTGGATGTTGGGTCGGATGCTGGATCGGAAGCTGGATCGAATTCAAGTGTGATTGCAAAAACGCCGTGACACGAGCGGCATACTCATCGGGTTGATTGCGGTACGAGGCCAAATGCGAATCCCCACCTGTGATCCAATGTTGCGCCTGCGTGACCTTGACAAAATCCAGCGCATGATCCGGCGAGATGAACGTGTCACCCGCCGCGTGAATCACCAACAGTTTCGCCGTGACTTGTGACAGCACCTCGAGCGGACGAAACATTGCCAAACGCTCACCCGTCAGGAGTTGTGCCCCAAGCAAAGCACCAGTCAAGAACACGTTCGGCAAGCCACTGATTTGCTTAAACTGCGTGCGCAATACAGGTACGAAATCCGCGAAGGCACTGTCCAAGACCAACGCCCGAATCAACGGCGATTCCACCGAGGCCAGCAATGCCGCCACACCACCAACGCTCGCACCAATCACGCCAATCCGTTCAAACCCTCGAGCCTGCAACCAATCCACTGCACCGAGCACATCGAGGCGTTCACGCAAACCAAAGGTTAATCGTGACGGGGCGCTCTCGCCATGACCACGCAAATCCAAAAGCAAAACACTGAACCCATTCACCGTCAGGTGCGCCACCAACGGCGCGGAACTGCTGCGGAATTCCCAACCACGACAGGCGTTACGACCATGCACCAAGATAACAGCGGGACTTTTTTCGGAATCATCGTTTGCCTGAATGCTCGAGGTTGCAGGCACGAAACTGGCCACCAAC
>JAYURE010000909.1:0-2625 GCA_043756345.1 Deinococcales bacterium
CAAATATGTATTTGATCAGGACCCGTCAGCACACCTTTAGAAACCGCATGTGAGTTTGAAATGATCAAATCGTAATTCGAAACATCAAACTGTTCGACCGCTAACGGCATCAACGGCAAATACTGCCGATACTTGGTTGAAGCAAAAGGCAGCCGTTGAAGAAACGAAGTTGTTACCTTACGGCCCTCGAGAAAACCGCGATTTGAATCTGGCAAAAAATCTACCAGCAAAAAAATATCGGCCTGCGGAAAAATAGCAAGCATCTGCTCAAGGACCCTTTCGCTGCCAGCAAACGTTGTAAACCACTCATGAATGAACGCAACACGCATCAATTGCACCTTCTTGGAAAACTCAATTCGCCAAACATTCAGTCGAAGTAGGTCAATAAAATCAAACTCCACATTCAGCATTCAAGCCTACTGACAACTTAATGCTCTTTACCACTTCTACCCTTAAACTTTACCTTGGAATGCTTGTCGAATCTGGTCCTCAAATCATGCGGATTATTGCCTCAGGTCGCAATTTCGGCGCTTGGAATGGCTTTCTCCAAGTGAGTGCTGATGGAACTACGAGGCACACCAAGTGCTAACCAGAGGGGAATCGCTAGCCCCGCCGTGAACCAAGTGTAATCTATTACATTCAGCGAAGCTGCAACAGCAATAATCATCAAATGCAACCATGCTCGAGCCAGAAGGAATTGCCGAATCAGGATCAACATAAAACCAAAAAAAGCAAGAAAACCAAGCCAACCAAATTCAAAGAGAATGCCTAGAATCAAATTGTGAGGATGAGCCACCACAGCATCGAAGGCATCTGAGTGACGCACACGGGCGTATTCAAAGGCAAACTGGCCCGGTCCATACCCCTGCGGTCGTTTCAAAATTGCCTCCCACGCAATGTGCCAGATGTTAAATCTTGCAATCCCGCTCTGAAATGCCTCCGCTGAAGGGCGCACTTGCCAAGCGAGGACACCCAAAGACAACAAAAGTACGAAACCGACAAGCCAACGCCAAGATCGCAAGTATCCGAATCGCCATAGCGAGCCAAGGAACACAATGGTCAACACCAGCAAAGCTCCTCGAGCACCAAGCAGCAATGCGGCCACAAACGCAATCAGGATGCCTGAAAGCCCAAGCCCAAACGGTGCAATCATGACCAACAAAGCCGCCGTCATTGTGCCGCCGTGCGCCAATTGATTCTTGTCAGTCGGCAACATGATTCCATTGTTCCTGAGGCTAAGGACAACCCAAACCAATAGGCCAACCAAACCAATAAGCAACGCAACCACAAAAGTTCGATGAAATCGCAACCTGGAAAACTGTTTCATCAACGCAAAACCACATGCCACAAGGAGCATTTCACCAAACCAGTACCAAAGTTTCAAATATACCAGCCTCTCAAACCAAATCGCGTCGAACTTTTTCACGGGAAGATCATGCGTCCGAAAAAATTGCAACGATCCAAGCTCGATCCATGACCAAGGACCCCGCAAAACCACAAGATCAAAAGCACGAACAAACCCATCTCCGGGCTGAGCCGTAAACTCAACACGAAAGCTCGAGCGATCATCGGAAACACCTTCTAGAATCGGTTCAACAAGCCTATGACCTCGAGCCGTAAACACGCTGACCATAAACCCTAACGGTACATCGGAACGCACTTGGAACCGCTGAGTGTACGAAATTCCAGTCTGGATTTGAAACTGACGGGAGACATAAATTTCTTCCACCGTGGCGTTCAGATTTTGACGAATTCGCCAAAAACCATTCTCTTGAAATTGAGCCCACTGCTTACCCGAGTTGCTCCGACTCCAAGCGGTCAGATAGGCAGCATCAAGAGGCTGGAGCAAACCCCTGCCCCAAAACCCATCGTCAACTCGAGGATTTTGAAATACCACCTGCACAGTTTGCGCCGCGAAACCCAACAATCCGATAACGAAAAACCAATGAACATTAGGCACTGCGCGAAACTCGAGCGAACGAAAATGTCGAAGAGTATAAAGCAAAAAAATAACTCCTGAAAGTTCCGGAAGTGTCGGCAAAAAAACAAACGCCAAAAAAACCAAAAGCTGCCAACCATTCAAATTGTATGGAAGAAATCGGCTCACGATTTTTGCTTCAAGATCCTGGATCGAGGATCACTCCCAAAATTTGGCTTCACTGGTTCAGCACCTCACGCAATCGTTCAACAGATCGATCCCAATCATAACGATCTCGCAAGGCTTGACGTTGCGCATCCGAGAGCACCAAGGTATTCATCGCATTCTTTAGTCCTTCAACGATGGAATCAGAACTCAACGGATCAACCAACACCGCCGAACCTTCCATCACCTCAAGCATTCCAGAATTGTTGGAAGTCACCACCCTCGCTCCACACATGGCAGCTTCCAGAGGCGGAAGTCCAAACCCCTCCAGCAACGATGGATACGCAAAAACTGTGGCGGACGAGTACAAACCTGGCAAGTCTTCATCGGGAACGTAACCAAGCACTCGAATGCCTTCAGGGTCTTTCGTCAAGGCATCAGAATCAACATGACCAAACACTTCAATTGCACCAACCTTCCCAGCAATCAACAAAGGCCACCGGGATGCTTTCGGCAACAACCGCCACGCGGCAATCAAACCA
>JAYURE010000910.1:0-7263 GCA_043756345.1 Deinococcales bacterium
CAAAGGCTTTGAAATCGTTCTTGGCGATGTATTTGAGCAACCAGCCAATGACCAGCAACGCGCTCAGAAACGAAACGACCGTGCCAACCAGAATCGCCAACGGACCACCAGAAATCGCACCGAGTTCGTCTCGAGATTTGTAGAGATCGAGAAGACCTCCGCCGAGCAAAACCGGAATGCCCAGAAAGAACGAGAAGGCCGCAGCGGTCTGACGGTTCAGACCGCAGAGCATCGCGCCAACAATTGTGGCACCCGATCTCGAGGTTCCAGGGAAAATAGCGGCCAGCACCTGCGCAAAACCGATGATGATGGCGTCACGGATGGTGATCGTATCGACATGCGTTTGCCCGTCACGTTGTGAGACGTGATCGTTTTGCAGCGCGTCACGCAAGCCATCCATGCCCGAGGCCATTGCGGGTTGCACGCTGCGTTTCGGCGCGAACTGTTCGCTGATGCGTTGCTCGACGAACCACAAGATGATGCCGCCAACGATTAAGGCAATGGCGACCGGCACGGGTTTGAACAACGCCGCTTTAATCGGTTTCTCGAGCGGAATCAAAATCAGTGCAGGCAAAGTTGCAATTAAGATGTTGATCCAGAATTTTCGATCCGTGATGTTACTGCTGAACAATCCCGTCACCCGTTTGATGATCTCGAGCCGGTAGTACCAGATCACGGCCAGAATCGCGCCGAGTTGAATCACAACCTCAAACGTTTTGTTCGGATCGTTAAAACCCAGCGCGGCAGAGGCGACGATCAAATGGCCGCTCGAGGAGATCGGCAGGAATTCGGTTAATCCTTCGATCAGTCCGAGGATGGCGGCTTGAATGATGGCGACAATGTTCATGGGCGGGCTTTCAAATCAATCATGCTCGAGTCTACCGTTCTCTAGTTCGTCTCAGCGAGGCGCGAGCAATTTTGCGTTGCTCGTTTCGGATTTGGTGCTGGGTTTGGGCGAGGGTTTCAAGTCTTCGGGCCGCATCAGTTTTCGCAATGCGGCATTGATCCAGAAGAATGCCTGCGGCGTCTGGTCTCGAGTGGCGATTTCCTGGCTGGAATCGTTCATGTAGGCGTAAATCAAGCGATCACCAGATTTCGTCTCGAGGTAGCCCGAGTACGTCAGGACTCGAGCCGTATTGCCGCTTTTGCCACCGTAAAACGCCATCGGAACTTTCAGGTAGTACCGACCTTTGCCGTGGGACATGATCTCGCGGAATTTCTGGTTCCATTTCGGCTCGAGGCCATTGTTGACGAACGCGCCGAACAAGAACCTGGCCCATTCGTGCGGTGTGCTGGCATTCTGCAAGTTGCGGTCGATCTCGCCCATGGCTTCGCGGCCTCCGTTGCGACCCGCGAAGTACGTTTCAACGGCGGCGTTCAAACGGTCCGGCGCAACCTTCTGCGCGTAAGAATCGAGGCGTTTCGCCATCTCGAGTCGCGTTACAAAATCTGCACCCGCAAAATTTCTCGAGGCATTGCGCAGGGCGTACTTCGGAAAGTCCGGCCCACCAAATCCGGCCTGAGCCACCCACCAGGTTTTCGTCGGCAGTTGCAATCGCGTGTTGCAAAGCTTCAAACGATCCGCAAGTGGTTGCAATTTCTCGAGACCCACCCGACGAAACAGCATGTCGGTTGCGGTGTTGTCCGACCATTCGATCATTCGTCTTCCAAGCTCGAGCACTGGCGTGTTGTCGAACGGAAAATCACCCAAAGATTGATTGGCTCGAGTGACCACAAATTTCTCGTTCGGCTTCACAGTGCCCGCCTGCAATTCGCGGATCACCTCGAGCATGACAGCGGTTTTGAAATTGCTGGCGAGCGGAAACTGAAATTCGGGATTGACTTGAATCACCTTGTCCGGTGCGAACTCGCTCGAGCCTTGGGGAAAACGGGCGACGTACAACCCGACCCGCCCCGTGAAAATCTTCGGTTGAGTCGGCGCGGCAACCTCGAGCGATTCCGGCGGCGTGGCGCAAGCCTCGACCGGATTGATTTCTGGCAAAGGTTCGGCCTGGCTCACGTCTGGCTGATTTGGAATCGTTGGCGAGAGCGTGACCTCTTGAATCGTACTCGAGGTTGGACCGGGGGCAGTCGAAACTGAGACGGCTGCCTCAGAAACGGGTATGTTTGCCTCGATTATCGGAGCGTTCGCATCAGGAACGGCAGGAACTTGTCCCACAGGCCTCGCCTCGAGCATGACCACCGTCGGCGGAGCAGTCACGGAACGGGACCAGACGACCCCACCAATCACGGCGGAGGTCAGCAAAACGGCAATCAGAATCAAGGCTCGAGACATCGCTGACGATTCTCTCCCGAACAGGTGTGGGCTGACAAGTCCAGGTTCATGTGACAACTCGAGCCACGGTTTGGGCACGCCACGGGTCAAAACCGTCTGATGAAGCACAACGTTTGATAAGCTGCACGCATGAACAACCGCAAGATTCGCGTTTTGATCGCCAAACCTGGCCTGGATGGGCACGACCGGGGCGCAAAAGTCATCGCTCGAGCCTTACGAGACGCGGGCATCGAAGTGATTTACACCGGTTTGCGCCAAACCGCCGAGATGATCGTCAATGCCGCCGTGCAAGAGGACGTGGACGCGATTGGCCTCTCGGTGCTTTCTGGGGCACACATGCACTACTTCCGTGAGGTTCGCGGGCTGCTCGAGGATCGCAAAGCGGGCGACATCATGCTGTTTGGGGGCGGGATCATCCCCGACGAAGACATTCCCAAACTCGAGGCGTTGGGCGTCAATGGCATCTTCACTCCCGGCTCGAGCACGCAGGACATCGTGGCGTTTTTGGAACGGGTCGTGCCGGAACGTTGGGCCAACCTGAGCGCCTGAAAACCTGTCCTAAACGCATTCGTGTCATCAGAACCGAGTCTCGAGCAGATTTCGGCTAGTCTGAAAGCCGATGATTGAACGCTGGTTGGTGTATCAACGCGAGCGTTTCCCCCTCGCCCGTCACGCGCCGTTGGTGCTCGTCACCTGCCTGTGCGCCTTGGCGTTCACGTTGCAGGCCCAAAACGAACCGCGCTGGCCGGGATTGGGCGCATGGTTCGGCTCGAGCCTGGTGACGCTCGGATTGTTTTTCATCCTGCGCGTCTTGGACGAATTCAAGGATTTCGAGGACGACTCGAGGTTTCGTCCGTACCGGCCCGTGCCGCGTGGCGTGCTCAAGCTCGAGGATTTGGCCCGAGCCGGTTGGTTGGTCGCGGGCTTGCAATTGTTCCTGACGGTCGTCTTCGCACCTCGAGCCGTGATTCCGTTGATCGTCTGCTGGGTCTTCATGGCTTTGATGGCGCTCGAGTTTTTCGTGCCGCAGTGGTTGAAGGCCAGACCACTTGCGTACATGCTTTCGCACGCCCCGATCACCGGTTTGATTCAAGTTCAGGCGAGCGCTTGGGTTTGGACCGACGCCATGTCCGCCGAGGTGATCTTGCTAGCGCTCGCCGCCACCGCCGCTGGGATCATGCTCGAGCTTGGCCGCAAGATTCGTGCCCCTGAAGACGAGGAACCCGGCGTGGACACCTACACCGCCGCCTGGGGCATTCCTCGAGCCGTCGCCATATGGTTGCTGGCTGGAGCCGTCGCCGCAACCCTGACCCTGATCTCGAGTTTCGGTTGGTTCAGCGTGATCGGATTGAGCCTGCTTGGAGCCTCGAGCTTATGGTTGGGTTTGAAATTCCACGCGGACGCAAGCAAGCAACTCTCAAAATGGTTTGAACCGGCATCGGCAGTCTGGGCGCTGATCGTTTTCGCATCATTGGCCCTCAAAGGATTGACATGAACTTCATCGCACATGGGCTCGAGGCGCAAGATCAGAAATTTGGTGGAAAAGTACGGGCTTTGGCCGCGCTCGAGGGTGTCGCCACGATTCCATCATGGTTCGCGTTGGCTCCTGAGGCGTTTGAAAACAGTGTGGAAGCAACGAGTAATCCAAGCCAATTTCGGATGCACGAAAACGTCATCGAAGCACTCGAGCAAGCCCTGACTGAACTCTGCCCAAACGGTGAACTCGTTGCGGTTCGTTCCAGTGCAGCCGACGAAGATGGCGCACAACATTCGTTCGCAGGACAACTCGAGACGCGCCTCAACGTTGCTCCCAAAGATGTACCCGAAGCGGTGCTCGAGGTTTGGCAATCCACCTTTTCCGAACGCCTCCTCGAGTACCGACGCACCATGAAGCTCGAGGCTGGGGGTGCTCCGGCAGTCCTGATTCAACGCATGGTCAACGCAACTTCTGCTGGCGTGGCCTTCAGTGCCGATCCGGTCACAGGCGAATCCGTGACGGTGATCGCGGCGGTTCCCGGATTGGGCGAATCGCTCGTCAACGGCGAACGCGATGGCGACACGTACCGCGTCAAAAATGGTCAGGTGACAATCGTCGCAACGCCCGAGGGCGGCACCCTCACGGAATCGCAAGCACTCGAGGTCAGGAATCTCGCCACAAAATGCGAGAACCATTTCGGCTGCCCACAAGACATCGAATGGGCGTTTGAAAACTCCCAATTGTTCCTCTTGCAATCCCGCCCCATCACCACCATCCCGGCTCGAGTTGGGTCCGTTTCAACCTTGCCTGATTCTGGCAAACTTGCGATCTGGGACAATTCCAACATTATCGAAAGTTATTCCGGCATGACCACACCGCTGACCTACAGTTTTGCGCGTCGGGCTTACACCTCCGTGTACCGGCAATTTCTCCTCCTGCTCGGCGTGAGTGCAGACAGTGTTGCAGACAATTCGGCACGGCTCGAGACAATGATCGGTTTGGTGCGCGGCAGAATTTACTACAATCTTTCCAACTGGTATCGCCTGCTGGCATTGCTGCCGGGATTCACGCTCAACCGCGCTTTGATGGAACAGATGATGGGGGTCAACGAGGCCTTACCGCCGGAACTCGAGAAGGAGATTGCGACTTCAACCACCTCGAGAGTTCAGGATGGAATCAATTTGGCTCGGGCGAGCGTGGGGCTGATCGCGTCACTGGTACGACTCGAGGGCATGAAAAAAAGTTTCTACGCACGACTCGAGGTGGCACTGGCGGGCGATGCAAAACAACTCGAGCGCATGTCTTTGGGCGAATTGGTCACGCATTACCGAAAGCTCGAATCGCAATTGATCACACGCTGGGATGCGCCGTTGGTCAACGATTTTTTTGCCATGGTTTTTTACGGCTTGCTGCGACGCATCGTTGAAAAATGGTGCGGCAACTCGGGCAGTTTACAGAACGATTTAATCGTCGGCGGTGGCGGCATGATCAGTGCCGAGCCTGCCGAGCGTTTGGCCGAACTCGCGGTATTGGTGCGAGATATTCCAGGTCTGCCAGCCAGCTTGTGCAAATCGAGCTTGGCTGAAATCGAACGGGAACTCGAGGCACAACCGAAACTAAAATCTGGCGCTACGGCGTACCTCGAAAAGTTTGGGGACCGTTGCTTGGACGAACTGAAACTCGAGAGCGCAACCCTGAGCGACGAACCGATTTTGTTGTGGCGTTCGATTGGTCAACTCGCTCGGCTCGAGAAACCAAAGCCGAAAGCGGATGACAATGCTACTCGAGGTTGTGCCGAGGATTCATTGCGAGCGAACCTCTCCCCCGTTCGCAAATTGATTTTCAATTTTGTCTTGGGTCAAGCTCGAGGGCGGGTGCGTGACCGTGAGAACTTGCGCTTTGAACGAACTCGCGTTTTTGGTCGGGCTCGGCGAATCTTCGTCGAGATTGGTGCGAGACTCGCTGATCGTGGCGATCTTGAAAATGCGCGTGATGTCTTCTGGCTCGAGGTTGGCGAGTTGATCGGTTTGGTTGAAGGCACAGCAACAATCACGAATTTGCGTGCATTGGCTCAAGAACGCCAAGCTGAGTTTGAGCATTTCAAAACACAACCTGCACCGCCAAGAAGGTTCCAAACCCGAGGGCCGGTTCGTGCCGGTCTCGAGCTTCAATTCGAGGCGAGCATTGCAAGCACAAACAACGATGACTCGAGGAGCGGAATCGCCTGTTCTCCAGGTGTGATTCGCGGCCCGGTTCGCATCGTGCTCGATCCACGAAACGCCAACCTAGACGGCCCAAGCATCATCGTCGCCGAACGCACCGATCCGGGATGGATTCTGATTCTGCCGCTCGCTCGAGCCTTGTTGGTTGAACGTGGCAGCTTGCTTTCACACTCGGCCATCGTTTCTCGAGAGTTGGGCATTCCGGCAATCGTGGCCATTCCTGGCGTGACCAGTTGGTTGAAAGATGGCGATTGGGTCGAATTGAACGGCTCGAGCGGAACCGTGAAACGAATCGAAGCAGATGGAGCCAACCCGTGAGTGACACGCCCAAGAAAATCGAACAGGCTGAAATCTCGAGCCGGGCCAGTTTTGAATTGATCCGATATGCGCAATGCTGGGAGGACGCGGACATTCTGCTCGAGGGCTTGGACATTCAACCTGGCGACACTTGTTTGTCGATTGCCTCGGCGGGCGAGAATTCGTTGTCGATGCTGACCAAAAATCCTGGCCGCGTGATCGCGCTGGATCTCTCGAGTTCGCAACTTCATTGTCTCGCTTTGCGCGTCGCGGCGTTCAAGAATTTAACTCACCCGGAATTGCTCGAGTTGATTGGTTCGAGTCCCAGCACGCGACGCCTCGAGTTGTACGTGCGTTGCCGAAAATCCTTGAGTAATGATGCCCGAGCTTTCTGGGATGCCCGACCAGAATTGGTCCGCAATGGCATCGGTGATGCAGGCAAGTTCGAGCGGTACTTTCGGATTTTCAGAACCTACATCGCTCCGTTGATCGCGTCACAAACCACACTCGAGTGGTTGTTTGCGCTGCCCGACCGTGACGAGCGCGAGCGGGTGTTCGCGCAGCATTTTGACACCTGGCGTTGGCGCTTTTTGATCGGAGCGTTCTTCTCCAAAACCGTGCTGGGATGGTTGGGCCGCGACCCCAGTTTCTTCAAGTACACCAGCGGCAGTCCCGGCGATCACATCAAACGCCGTGCGCGTCACGCACTGGTTGAACTCGAGCCTGGGAAAAATCCGTACTTGGAATGGATTTTGTGGGGCGAGCATCGGCGCACGCAACCGCACGCACTTCGTGCCGAAAACTTTGAGGTGATCCGCGACAACCTCGACAAACTCGAGTGGCATCAGGATTCGCTCGAATCGCATCTGGATCAATTGGGTCCGAACAGTGTGGATCGGTTTAACCTTTCGGATATTTTTGAGTACATGTCGCCAGAAAATTCCGATGCGTTGCTCGAGCGTTTGGCGAAA
>JAYURE010000911.1:0-2620 GCA_043756345.1 Deinococcales bacterium
CGATCTTCATGGACATCAATTACGAAGCGCATTACGCGGTTGGTCTGAAACTCAATGGGCACCGGCTCGAGGGTGTGATCACGGATTTGTCGTTGAAGGTGCTGGCGCACCTCAGCGAGGACCTGAGCGAGCACGATCCGGCTCGGGTCACGGCACAAATTGCGGCGCTCTGCAAACGGTTGTACAAACGCGGAAAAGTCTCGAGCGACGATGTGATCGGCATTGGCATTGGGCTTTCTGGGGTGATCGATGTCACTCAAGGGATTGCAGTTCATGCGCCGCTCTTGGGCTGGCATCATGTGCCCATCGCGCAACTCGTCAGCGAAAAAACTGGATTGCCAATCTGGGTGGACAACGACGTGAACTCGTTCGCCGCTGCCGAGCGTTTGTTTGGTCACGCCAAGCATGCCAACAATTTTTTGGCCATTGCCATCGGACGCGGCGTGGGCGCAGCGATCATCTGCAACGGCGAGCTTCACCGTGGACGTGACGGTGGTGCGGGCGAATTTGGTCACAACAAAATTCAAGTTGGCGGGCGCACGTGCAGTTGCGGTCAGCAAGGTTGTCTCGAGGCGTACACGACCGAACCGGCATTGCTGGCGCAATTTGTGGCACGTCACCCGAAGAAAAAAGGCATCACTATTCCAGAACTGGTGCAACTCGCCGAAGGTGGACACAAAGGCGCACTCGAGACCTTGCAAACCGCTGGGACGCTGCTCGGATTGCACGTTTCGTACCTGGTCAATGCCTTCAATCCCGAATTGATCGTCTTCGGTGGCGAGGGCGTGGAACTCGGCCAGAGCTACTTTGAACCGCTGCGTGAAACCTTGCGGGCTCGAGCCTTCGATGGTCTTGTCGATGAATTGCCATTGATTGTC
This sequence comes from Deinococcales bacterium, assembly GCA_043756345.1. Lineage (GTDB taxonomy): Bacteria > Deinococcota > Deinococci > Deinococcales > JAAFIG01 > JANOWZ01. Next base: position 879 of record JAYURE010000911.1, read on the forward strand.
GTGCCCTGGGCAGAGGACGATTTCACCCTCTGGGCGCAAGGTGCCGCCAGCCTCGCGGTGCAGCATGCTTTTGACACGGCAGCGCTCGAGAACATGCAACGCACGCCTTAACTGGCTTTGAAGTTGTTGACCCGCGATTCACCCCGCAGCCCGCTCTCCAGAAGGAGAAGAACATGAAAAACCCTCACTGACCGCCCTCGCCATGCTCGGCACTGCTGAAGTTTTTGCCGAAGCGCAACGCAACAAAGTGGTGTTCCTGTCGGCACAGAATTCCGGGCAGGGGTTCAGCGGAATCATCGAGAAGCCCGCTGCCGAATACCAATATCAAACGAACATGACCTGACAAGAACTCGTCATTCCCTGTGCAGTGTTGTTCAAGAAAAACCGCATCACAATCCAAGGAGGTATTCATGTTTCTCAGCACATCCGTCAAGCGGGGCACGCTCCTCGTCAGCAGCGTGGCTCTCATGAGTTTCGCCCTCACCCTCGGTTCTACGACAGCCCAAAGCCCGGTGACCATCTCGCTTCTAGCCGGAGGCAACGATGCCTCGGCGCTCAAGTTTGGCAATGACCTCGCAAACAAATTCATGGCGGCAAATCCCTCGATTACCGTGACGGTGGAGACCCGGCCAGGCGGGACGGACGGCGACAACCTGGTCAAAACACGCCTGGCAACGAAGTCCATGAACGACATCTTCTTCTACAACTCAGGGTCTCTGCTGCAAGCACTCAACCCTGACAACCAACTCGTGGATCTGTCGAAGCAGCCCTGGGCCAAGCGCGTGACAGCCGACTTCAGGCAGGCCGTCGGGACGGCGAACGGGATGTATGGTGCGCCCACCAGCAGCACCTTCTTCGGTGGCATCATGTACAACAAGAAGGTCTACGCGAAACTTCGCCTGAAAGTGCCCACGACATGGTCACAGTTCATCAGCAACAGCGAGAAGATCAAGGCAGCGGGCATCATTCCGGTTCTCGTTTCTTACGGCGATACCTGGACCAGTCAGTTGTTCGTCTTGGCGGACTTCGCCAACGTTAGTGCGCAGGCACCCGATTGGGCGACGAGGTACACAGCAAACAAAGCGAAGTACGTCGATCCTCCGGCGCTGGCTGGCTTCACGCACACCGCCGAAATTTTTAGCAAGCAACTCATGAACAAGGATTTTGCATCCTTGACATTCGTCAACGCACTCAAGCTTCTGGCGACGGGAGAAGCAGCCCAGTATCCAATGATCACCGTGGTCATCGGCAACGTTACGCAGTCGAACCCGGCTCAGGTCAACGACATCGGGTACTTCGCCATACCAAGCGATTCTGGAACGCCTCGAGCCACAGTGTGGGGGGCGGGTGGAGCCTACATTCCGAAAACCACGACTGGCGACAAGCTCGCTGCGGCCCAAAAATTCGTGGCCTTCATCAATTCGCCTGCTGGCTGTGAGATCCAAAACAGCATCGGTGTGTCCGGCCCCTACGCCATCAGCACCTGCAAAATCCCGGCCAACGCGCCAGCCCTGGTTGCCGACCAGCAGAAATACCAGGCACGCAAGCAGACGGGTCTCGCCCTGGAATTCATCTCCCCGATCAAAGGACCGAACCTGGAAAAGATCCTCGTCCAGGTCGGATCTGGTATTTCCACAGCGAAGGACGGAGCGGCATTGTACGACCAGGATGTTGTTCAGCAGGCCCAGCAACTCGGGCTTCCGGGTTGGTGAACGCCTACCGGTGATGGGATTGAATCTCGA
>JAYURE010000912.1:0-2618 GCA_043756345.1 Deinococcales bacterium
TCGCTTCGGAGGGCGACCATAAAGGTCGCCCCTACAGAAAACCTGATCTTGTACCCGCCCTCGCCAGAACCAAGAGCGGAACCCAAACCGACGCTTGCAACAGTCTCGAGACTGATACAACCTTCTCGAGTCAGCCATGAAACGGCAACGGGTCAATCACAAAGACGTGGCGAACCGGGCGGGTGTCTCGGTCGCTACGGTGTCGTATGTGATCAACAACGGGCCGCGTCCCGTTTCGCTCGAGGCGCGGCAAAAAGTCGAGGCCGCCGTCGCCGAACTCGGCTATTACCCAAACGAGGTGGCCCGCAGTTTGCGCTTGCAGCAAAGCTCGACGATTGGCGTGGTCATTCCACGATTTACGAATCCGGTCTATGGCGAAATCGTCCGTGACCTCGAGAGTGTCTGTTCCGAGGCGGGCTTTCTTGTTTTGCTTTGCAACTCCGAACGCGAGCAGGCCCGAGAACAAAAGTTTGTGCAGATGCTTCGCGCCAAGCATGTCGATGGTGTGGTGATCACGCCGGATCACGATCCGCTCGAATTGATCGGACCACTGTTGCAAGCCAGAATTCCAGTCGTGGTGCTCGAGCACGATTTGCCGGGAGTGAACTGCATCGCCATCGATGAACTCGAGGGTGGGCGAATGGCGACGCAGCATCTTTTGGACCTTGGGCATCGGCGCATTGCGATGTTGAAGCACGCGCCAACCAGTGCGCTCAGTTCGCAACGACTGATCGGTTATCGGCAGGCGCTCGAGGCGGCGGGCATCAAATTCGACCCGAAGCTCGTGCTCGATTGTGAAGGCAACCATCGCGGCGGCGAGTTGGCGATGCGTGAATTGCTCAAGCTTGAGCAACCACCGACCGCCGTGTTTGCGCACAATGATGTGCTGGCGATTGGTGCGTATCACGCGATCCGTGAGGCTGGCCTGTCAATTCCTGAGGACATTTCCGTGGTCGGCTACGACGACATCACCAGTGCCGCGTACCTCGCGCCGCCGTTGACGACCGTACATTCTCCCAAGGCCGAGATGGGTGCACTCGCCGGTCAGACGATCTTGCGCTTGATGTCTCAGGCCGATGATTTCCCACCGAGCACGGTCACGTTACCGGTGCATTTGGTGGTGCGCGGTTCAACCTCGAGCCCGAAATCTGGTTTGAGGATCGGTAAGTCTCGCAGGTCAAAATGATTTCGTTTTCACTTTCGTTTTCACTTTCGTTTTCATCGCTTTTGCTTGACGAACGAAACTTTCGGAAATAGACTTCGAGGGTCTTGAACATCAACTCCATCAAGTCCAACAAAGCAAAACGCCTCCTCGAGCCCCGTTCGCTCGAGCACTTTCGTTTCTAGAATTCAGCAAGGAGAATCAGCCGTGACAACCATTCGCTTAACCATGGCGCAAGCCGTCGTGAAATACATCGCAGCGCAGTACATCGAACGCGATGGCCTCGAGCAGAGGTTTATCGCCGGTGTTTGGGGCATCTTTGGTCACGGCAACACCGCCGGAATTGGGCAGGCGCTCGAGGAATTTGGTAGCGAGTTGGACTTGCCGCATTACCGCCCGCAGAACGAACAGAGCATGGTTCACACGGCTGCGGCGTATGCCAAGCACGTCAACCGGCTCGGGACGTTTGCTTGTGCAAGCTCCATCGGACCTGGTTCGACCAATATGGTCACGGGCGCGGCGCTCGCCACGGTCAATCGCCTTCCGGTGCTGCTGCTGCCCAGTGATTACTTCGCCAACCACCTGCCCGATCCAGTGCTGCAACAGATCGAACATCCGACCGAACGCGACACCAGCGCCAACGATGCCTTCCGGCCCGTCTCGAGGTACTTTGACCGCATCTCCAGGCCCGAACAAATCATCTCGAGTTTGCCCGAAGCGTTTCGCATCCTGACCGATCCCGCCGAGACCGGAGCCGTCACGCTTTCCCTGCCCGAGGATGTGCAAACCGAGGCTTTCGATTACCCACTCGAGATGTTCGAGCGTCGCGTCTGGCGAGCGCGCCGTCCGGTTCCAGAACCCGAACTGATCGCCCGAGCCGTCGAATTGATCCGTGCCGCGAAACGCCCATTGATTGTTGCCGGTGGCGGCGTGACCTATTCCGGCGCGAACGCAGCACTCGAGCAATTCGTCTCGAGCACCGGCATTCCCATTTCGGAAACGCAATCGAGCAAAGGCGTACTGCCGTGGGATCACGCGATGAACCTCGGCTTGGTCGGCACGGTCGGCTCGAGTGCCGCGAACAAAATTGCTCGAGATGCCGATTTGATCATTGCGATTGGCACACGACTCGCGGACTTTCCAACGGCCTCAAAGTCTGCCTTTCAGAATCCCGATTTGAAAATCATCGGCATCAATGTCGTGCCGATGGATGCGCACAAACAGGGCGCATTGCCCGTGGTTGGCGATGCGAAACGAACACTAATCGCCTTGAATGAAGCGCTCGAGGGTCACAAAGTTGCGAAGTCGTATCAGTCGAAAATCTCGAGCCTGAAATCTGAATGGGATGCGATTGTCGATGACTTGCGAACCGTCAAAGATCCGAATAACCTCGCACAATCCGAGGTGATCGGCATGGTCAATGAGGTCGCGGGCGGCGATGGTGTGATGATTTGCG
>JAYURE010000913.1:0-2617 GCA_043756345.1 Deinococcales bacterium
ATTTCGAGTGTGAAACCAGAGGAATTGAGTCGATTCCAGTCGTAAACGCACTTTTTTATGGGTTGCGTCGAGACGTGTCCCATTCTGCGGCTGCACCCCCGTGCAGGTTTTGAACATCACCTCGAGCCTTCGAGCGTTATGCTGTGTAGCCAAAAAAATTTCAACCACAACATCCTGTGGTTTTCGCCAATCTTATCCACAGGCCCTTGTGCATAACTCGAGAATTCTGTGGATAACAAATTCACAACTGTTTCTTGGTTGGGATAAAACATCACCCCACGATCAGCAATCCTGACCGTGGGGCGCACTCAATTCAAGTTTTTTGCTGCGTTCTGACCGGTTCTCGAGGGTTCACCAACCTGTGGATAACATTGGTGCCCGAGGATTGGGCCTGAGAATCGTGCTCGAGGCTTGTTCAGGGCTTACTTGCCGCTGTCAGAGTGATCAGGCTTGTCGCCATCATCATCTGGGCCATCGTGCTGATCCTCGGCGCTTTTACCCTCGAGCAATTTGACGCTGCTGGCATTCAAGGCTTTCTCAGCGGTGAACTTGCCTTCGACATGGGCGACCACACCATCTTTGATCGTCTCTGGAATCACGCAGGGCGCAACGCAAGTCACCGTGATGTTGCGCAACTGGAACGTGGTCGCACCGGCCAAGAAGCCGCTGACCTTGCCTCGGAATTCGTTGTGGTTGTCCTCGTGATCATCCTCGAGTTCTTTCTGGCCTTTGACTTCAACTTTACTGGCAACAATATCGCCATTCGCATCGGTCACGCCGGTCACTTCGACAAAATCGCCAACCTTCAGGTTCGCCAATGCCTCTTTGCCTTTGCCTTCTTCGGCGGTGTCATCGTCGCCATCCAAATCGACTCGAGCACCGGTTGGAAGCTTGACCGTCCGGCCCGCAACCACAATCGTTCCGGCGACGGTATCGATTGCCGTGACCGCACCACGAACCTCGAGATCGACATCGATTTCGCTGGCCTCGCCGTCTTCAACTTTGATCTTGACTTTCTGACCAACGCTGAGGGCTTTGGCCGTCGCGTCTTTGCCGTTTACTTTGAACTTCTTGGCTTTCTTGCCCGATGCGGACGCACCTGGCGCGTCCGATTTGATGCTCAGGCTGGCTGCACTCAGGCCACCGAGTTTGAAGGTTTGCGACCCAGTGGCCCCAAGCACGGTAATGCTCGAGTAATCGCTGGTCATGGCGGTGATCGCACCAGAAATCACGCTCGAGGATGGTCCGGCCACAGGTTGACCACAGGCGGCAAGGAATGGAAGGACGAGAGCGGCAATGGCGAGGTTGTTGTATTTCATGATGCTCCTGTTGACGCTGCAAATAGATTCTGTAAATATTGCCTGGTTCAAGTTGATATTTCCTGAACTTCTCGAGCGCGTCCGATCTCGAATGAAATCAGTGTAGAAGCCGATGCGTTCCCGTCGCGTTCCCAAAACCAAAACTCAGAATGCTCGAGCCTTGGCATTAGGGCAGCCAAGAAGAAGGCACTGCGCTATTTGCACAGTGCTTCCAATCGAACTGAACCTGACTTGAAACCAAACCTCGAGCCGAGATTAATTGACCCGTTCGACACGGATCAAATTGGTTGTGCCGTGCATTCCGAACGGCACACCCGCGACCATGACGATCTTGTCGCCGGGTTCGGCGAGTTTTGCGGCTTTGCATTCCTTGATCGCAATGCGCACCATGTCGTCCGTGTCGGCTGGATCGCCGGTCAAACGGGCCTCGACACCCCAGGCGAGTGCGAGTTGATTCTTGACCCGTTCGCTTGGCGTGAATGCCGCAATCATGCTCGAGGGACGGTTGCGCGAAACGCGCCAAACCGTGCTGCCGGTTGCCGTGAAGCAAACAATCGCGGAGGTGCCGAGCGTGTCCGCCACGTCGCAGGCTGCGAGCGCCACGGCATCTTGCGTGGTGTGCTCGGGTTGCGCATGACCGGCGATCATCTTGGCGTATTCCTCGCTGGCCTCGGTGACGCGGGCAATTTTGTCCATCATTTGCACACTTTCGATGGGGTATTTGCCGCTGGCAGATTCTGCCGAAAGCATGACCGCATCGGTGCCGTCAAAAATAGCGTTTGCCACGTCGGTCGCTTCGGCGCGGGTTGGACGTGGATTCTCGCGCATGCTCTCGAGCATTTGCGTCGCGGTGATAACTGGCTTGCCAGCCGCCATGCAAGCACGAATCAGGCGTTTCTGGATGACTGGAACTTGTTCGGTCGGAAGTTCCACGCCCAAGTCACCTCGAGCAACCATGATGCCGTCGGCCTCGGCGAGGATGTCATCGAAGCGTTCGACTGCCGATGGCTTCTCGATTTTCGCCATCAGTTTGGCGCGTGAGCCGTAGCGCGTCATGTAATGCCGTGCCAGCAGCAAATCGTCACGAGTGCGCACGAAGCTGATCGCCACCCAATCCACACCCAACTCGGTGCCGATCTGCATGTCCTCGAGATCCTTTTCGGTCAAGGCTGGCACCGAAAGGTCCGCACCGGGAATGTTGATGCCCTTGTTGTCCGAAAGCGTCCCGCCGATCAAAACGGTCGTGTGAATGTCACGTCCAACCACTTTGTCAACGCGCAAGCTCAGGTTGCCATCGT
>JAYURE010000914.1:0-7242 GCA_043756345.1 Deinococcales bacterium
TCGTTGTCGAGCATGATCGAACCCAGCACGCTCATTTCGGCGTCGAGGTTGTTTGGGGGCACTCGGTTGGGCAGTCCTGATTCCATCGTCACGGCACACGCTCCGGCCCGAGTGGTGATGCTGTCTCGAGCGATGGGTATTTTACGGGTTGGTTCGCCTTGAACAAAAGGGGCTTGCAGCTTCAGTCGAGACGTGCTACTCGAGTTTGGTCAGTCCAGTTTGGTCAGTCCAGTTTGGTCAGTGCGATCTGACCGGCGTGCCAGACGGAATGCCGTGCCGAAAGCCGGATCAACGAAGCCGCCGTCATGCGTTGCGACCCGTATTTGAGTGGCGTGGCTCGAGTGGTGGCATCCATTTGTTCAATCTGCTCGAGTTCGTAGTGCATGATCTCCTCGAGTGCGCCATCAAGTAAACCCGATGGTGCTACTGGCAACTTGCAGGCTTTGGCGATGATCTTCCAGTACATGCGTTTCGTTTCGAGAATGTGCGCCATCAGCCGTTCGGCTCGAGGTCCAGTGATGTGCTGGACACTTTTGACCGATTCCCAATTGGCGAAATTCGCTTCAAGCATCTGCTGGTACAACTCGTCCGTCTCGAGGTTTGGATTCACCAGCGCCTCCGGGATGGGATCAAGACTTGTGACGGCAGGATCAAACGCACGATCACAAAGCCAAAGATGAAACCGCCAATGTGCGCCCAGAGCGCCACGCCAGAGTCGCCTCGAGACAGGCTGGCAAACTGCATGTACGCCCAGTACGGCAGGTACACAAATGCGGGAATGGCGACCCGGAAGAAGAACAACAAACTGATGACCTTCGCGGTTGGGTAGAGCATCAGGTACGCGCCGAGCACGCCGCCAATCGCGCCGCTCGCACCGAGCATCGGCGATTGCGTGTCACCTGTGGCGAATCCTCCCAGAATGCCTTGCGCGAGGGCCGCCGCGATGCCCGCCGCAAGGTAGAAAACCAGGTAACGTCCATGTCCGAGCCGATCTTCGATGTTGTCACCAAAAATCCATAGGAACAGCATGTTGCCCGCGAGGTGCAACAGTCCACCGTGCATGAACATCGAAGTGAGAATATCGATGGCCGCATCTGGCGGATTTGAGACGAGCGTGATCGGTTTGAACGCCCAGGTCAGGATGAACGCCTCGATGCGATTCGAGTTGAACTCGAGCCAATTCTGGTTCAGCAACGCCATGTAGACGTAAACGAGCACGTTGACCAGAATGATCGCTCGCGTCACCCAAGGGGTGCGTTCCGACCGGATCGAATCGTACAGCGGAAGCATGACGGGTATTCAAGCATTCCAATGTGAAGGCTGTGTACGGCTCGGGACCGGGGACGTGAGGGAGAATGCGAAAGCTCGAGCGTTGAAAACATGTCGGTGTCCGTAGGGGTTTACCGTGGTAAACCCTCGCCAGAAGCATGATTGAACCCAGAATTTCTCGAGTCAGCAATTTGCTTTTGACCTGCCGGAACCAACTCGAGGGTTATTGGGCCGGGAAGAACGTTTGTTTGATTTCGCTCGAGTCTGGCAGCAGGTTTTTTAGGCTCGAGGAATCGCGTTTTAGAAACTCGAGAATGGCTTGATTTTGCAGGGTGGCCATGCGGTTGTTGTCCACATCGCCAAGCAGTGGCGCGAAGCGTTTGAGGATCGGAATGAAATTCAGGTCGGTGAAATTGAAGTGCGCCGTGCCAGCAATTTCGATCACGTGGGTTCCGCTCGAGGTGCGTTTCAGAAGTTGATCGAAGCTTCCGTGCAGGCCGAGGTCTTGTTTCTCGATCAAGTTTTGCGTGCTCAGCATGGCGAGCATCGGCACACGAATTTGAGCGTTCTCGCCAGATTCGTACTCGAGCCACGAACCGTCCAGATTGATCACGCGCTGCACTCCGGCGGGCGGATTTTTTGCGACCTCGAGCGCGACAATCCCACCGAGCGAGTGGCCCATAACCGTGATTTTGTTGGCGTTTGCAGCCTCGAGAATTTTGGGTTTACTGGCTTTCAAATTGGCTTGCGAGAGTGTGCGAATTACGAATTGCGTGTCCTCGAGCCAGCGTTGTTTGATCGGTTCGAGTTCGCTGTAAGGCAAGGTTTGTGCGAGTTCGTGGCTGGCTGTGGCGTACTCGAGTGATGTCTTGGCATTCCGTTGCGCCGCGAGTTTGGTCGCCAATGCTTGCGCATAACCCGCCTCTTTTTGCGCAACGCTGAGCTTCTGGTACACGCTGTCCGTCGCATCAAACTCGAGCAGGTTGTTTTGTCCATCTCGAGCAATCAGTGAGTCGCCCGGATGCGCAATCGAAATCACAAAAATCCCGTTACTGGCAAGTTCCTGAAAGTTCGAGGCGTTCTGTTTGCTGAAACTGCCGTACCCATGGTTGAAGATCACGGTCGGGTGTGAACCGGGAATCACTGGCGCATCCTGGAACGAGAACGATGGCGTCTCGCCGTTGACGCTGGCAGGAATGCCTTGGTGTTTCTCGAGCATTTTGTTCAGTGCGCTTTCGGTGTACGGCGCGGCTTTCAGGCCGTCATTACTCGAGGCTGGATACCAAAGATCGAGCGTGATGACTCGGGGTGTTTTTTGGTTGTTCATGGTGCGGTTCGGGTCGGTGATGGTGGTTGTGCTGAAGCCGATCAGGTTCGGGCTGCTGGGTTTGGGAATCGGGATGATCGCACCCGAGAAAATGTAAACGATCCCCGCGCCGATCACACCGAGCGTCATGCCAATGCCGATCAGAATCTTTTTGAGTCTCGAGTGTTTCTTGGTCGGGTTCTTCATTGGCGATCTCCTTTTGATACGTGCGTGTATGTAAAATTGCGAAAAAAATAGACCTCGAACATCAGGCCAGCATCTCTAATCTCGAGCTTGAATCCCGGCGACCATCACCTCCGCTAAAACGTTCGCGCTGTGCTCGAGGTTGAAGGCTTGCGGGTGCGTACACCAGACGTGAAACAAACCGATTTGCAATGACAGAAAAGTTCGCGCAATTTCAATCGGCTCGAGGTCCGAACGCACGAAACCGGCCTGAATGCCTTCCGCGAATGCTCCAGCCAGCATCTCGAGCGTGGCCTGACGACCGTTTCCGATCAGTTCGTTCGCCGCCTCGAGTTCGACGTTCGCTTCGAGTTTGAACATGGCAAGTTCGGCGGTGGCGCGATACGTCGCGTCCGATTCAATCAAGGTGATTTGTCGCACGAAAACCTTGCGCATGATCTCGAGGAAAGTTCCACCCTCGGAAATGGCTTGTTGCACGATCTGACCGGGTTGACTGGCGGCCTGTGCGACCAACGTCTTGTACAGTTCGGCCTTGCCTGCAAAGTGATGATAAAGCGCCCCTCGGGTCACATTCGCGGCTTTGGCAATGTCCTCGAGCGTGCTGGCCGTGTAGCCTTTCGTGCTGAAGACTGTCAGTGCCGCCCCGAGCAGGGTTTCTCGGGTTTGGGCGGCATCTTCCTTGCTGCGCTTCATGCTTACATACAAACACAAATGTATGTAAAAGTCAAACGAAGAAATCCAGCCGTACATCTCCTGCAAAAGAAGGCGATCCGCGTGGTTGTTCTGATCTCGAGCCGAATGACTAATCCAGCCTCGAGCGGTGCTTGCCGTAACGACACAAGAAAGTTGCAATCAATTCCCGCTTCAACGGTTCCACCGTTTCCGGGTCCACGCAACCCGACAGCGCTGGATAGCTGAGCGCCCCTTCGATCATGCCGTAAAACACTTTGGTCGCCAACGCCGGATCTGGAGCCTCGAGTTGTCCAGCGGCAACTGCGTCGCGTATCCAGCGTTCGAGTTCATCCTCGAGCGGCGCAAATTCGGCTCGTGCGGCAACTGCTTTTTCGGGTTCTCGGGTGAACATCGCGTTCAGAATCCTCGAGAGTCCCAGGTGCGTTGGCGTGTTGACCATGAACAGCACCGCGTCCGCAAAGTCCGAAAGTTGATCCTCGAGACGGCGCTTGGGATCGAATGGGATTTGTTTGAGCGCCTGTTGTTCGCCGATAAATTTGGTGATGACGGTGTGAAACAGTGCCTCTTTGCTGCTGAAGTGGTTGTACACCGTGCGTTTGGAGGCGTTGGCGCGTTCGGCGATCCGGTCCATGCTGGCGTTGTCAAAGCCTTCTTCGATGAAAACCTGGACGGCGGCCTCGAGGATGGTGTCACGTTTTTGGCTGGTGTCTCGTTTGATGCTGCGTTCGGCGGCGATGACCATGACTGACCCTTTCTCCTATACAAACTACACTGCACGGTGTAGTGTAAATCTACTCGAGCCAAGAATTACACGCATCAGTGTAATCAGCCAGATCCTCGAGCACAAGGAGAAATTGTGGAAAGCCAAACCGCAAACACAATGCCGCCGTCTCGGCCCAAGTCCCAACGGGCCGATTGGCCAATTCCCACAACCCTGATCGTGCTCAGCCTGATCCCGGCGCTGGGTGGCGTGGTGCGCCTGACCGACCTCGCCAATCGGACGGCGATCACCTCCGACAACGCCCGCTTCGTGGCGGTGCCGTTCCCGATCATCATTCACATTGTCGTGTCCCTGGCCTTTTGCATGATCGGTGCGTTCCAATTCGCCCCCAATTTCCGCAAACGCCACCCCAACTGGCACCGCATGGCTGGCCGTTGGCTGCTGGTCGCAGGATTGGCCAGTGCGCTCAGCGGCCTGTGGATGACGCTGTTCTACTCCATTCCCACATCACTTCAGGGTCCGCTTTTGTACGTCGTGCGTTTACTGGTCAGTGTGGGCATGGCCGCCAGCTTGGTGCTCGCCTGGAACACGGTTCGCCGCAAGAATATTCCCGCCCATCGCGCCTGGATGATGCGTGCCTACGCCCTCGGCCAAGGAGCAGGCACTCAAGTCGTGATCATCGCGCCTTACGCGCTGCTGATCGGGCAACCCAATCAAATCACTCGAGATGTGCTGATGACTGCGGCTTGGGTGATCAACCTGCTTTTCGTTGAATGGATGCTGCGCCGAGGATCAGTCCCAGCAATTTCCAAAGTGCAACACGCCTAACCCATCCTCGAGACGATCACCTGCGTCAGAATCGAATCTCGAGGCGTCTCAAGCATGGTTCGGATCGTGACAGCCAGCGTTTCGGGTTTCGTGTACGTTTCTGGCTCGTACTCGGCCCCTTCCTGCGCACGCACTTTGACCTGCATGACGGTCGCGGTTCGGCCCGGATAAACGCCCATGACGCGCACGCCATTGGGTCGTTCTTCGGCATCCAAAGCATCCGTGAAAGCCCGCAACGCAAATTTCGAGGCGGCGTAGGCGCTCCAACCGGCACTCGCCTGCAAACCGGCCATGGAATTCACGAACAAAACCTGACCTCGAGATTCCCGCAAACGATCCAAGCAAACACGGGTCAATTCGACGCAGGCCAGCACATTCACCTCAAACGTTTCGCGCCAAACCTCGAGTGGCGTGTCTTGAACACTGCCGAGTTCGGCCATGCCCGCATTTTGAATCAAGTTGTCGATTCGCGTGAACGGCTCAAGCGCAACCATGAATGATTCGGGATTTCTCAAATCGAGCACGAGCGGTTTGGCATTTGGAAGGCTTGAGCACAGCGTCTCGAGTTTGCCCGCATCGCGCCCGAGCAAAATCAATTCGTGATCCTCGAGCGAATGGGCGAGTGCCGAACCAATCCCACCGGTTGCACCCGTGATCAGGGTGACGGGTTTCACGCCAGATGGACTCATGCAGGCACGCTCGAGTTCATTGGATTCCATTGGGGTTCATTGGCTGTTCTGGCGAGGGCATAGCATGCTATGCCCCTACGTAAAAATTCGATTTTGTACGGGCGCAGTTTTGTAGGGGCGCAGCATGCTGCGCCCAACGAAGCGAGGCTGTGTGCAAGCGATTTCATGCCGGAACACTCGAGCGGAGGGCTTTGCAAGCGGTCACAGGTCGAAACTCGTACTTGCCAAAATTCGCTGGAACAATCACGCTCTCAAACCGTCCGAGCCGTATGCGTTCTTCACCGGCAACAATTTCCGCCTCGCCTTCTGTCACGGTGATCGCATGAAAACTCTTGCCTTGCGTGTCGGCAAATACGCTCGTGCCGTCTGCCGCCAACGCCTCGAGCAAGAAATACGGGCATTCCACCAACTCGACCACATCGTTTTGAAACGGCTCGAGGTGCTTGAGTGTCGCGCTCGAGTCGTGCCGTGTGACGGCGACGGATTGCTCGATGTGCAACGCCCGCCCCGCGCTGGCTGGACGGTCCCAATCGTAGACCCGGTACGTGATGTCCGAAGTCTGCTGCACCTCGTACAACAAGAATCCTGGTCCGAGCGCGTGCATGGTTCCGGCGTACATCATCACGCTGTCACCCGCGCCCGCCGTGGTTTTCAATGCAACCTCGAGCACGCTGCCATCCCGAATCGCTGCCGCCAACGCCTCCGGGCTCGTGCCGGGTTTGACACCCGCGATCAAGGTCGCGCCAGTTTCCGCCTCGAGAATGTGCCATGCCTCCGTCTTGCCCGCGTGACCCGGACCCTCTAGTTCTATTGCCTGCGTATCGTTCGGATGGACTTGAACCGACAACCAATCGGCGCAATCCAAAATCTTGATCAGCAATGGAAACCTCATTCCGGTCTGTCGCACGGCATTCGCACCCAACAAATCCTGCCCCATCTCGATCGTGACCTCGTTCAAGGTTTTGCCCGCGAACCGCCCGCCAGCGACACGGTTGTTCTCGTGAATGATCCACGCCTCGCCGTACGGCACGCTGGTTTCACTGACCCGCAGGCGTTGCCCGCCCCAGACGCGATGGTGGTATTCGGCAGTCACTTGCAAAATGGACATGCAAAAACCATACCTCAAAGAAAAGTCACTGAAGAGAAAAAATCAAAGAGAAAAGTAACGACCAAAAGCTCGAGTCTTTGAGTATTTATTTACTTTCTTCTTTTCTCTTTCCTCTTTGATCTGCTTTTTGTTGCCCCAATCGTGTGAAAGTCCCGCGCCTTCTCATGGGTATTTGTTAAACTCCATGGAAGTCTGCCCAGTGAAAAGTTTCAGAGAGGTCCAACCCGTGAATCCCAAGCGCATCCTGATCCTGATGTCCGACACCGGTGGTGGACACCGAGCCGCTGCCGAAGCCATCAAGGAGGCGCTCGAGCGTCGCCATGGAAGCGATGTGCTGGTCGAAATGATCGATGTCTTGAAACGGTACGCGCCCAAACCTTTCAATTACTTGCCGGAGTTCTACCCATTCTGGATCAAATCTGGA
>JAYURE010000915.1:0-2616 GCA_043756345.1 Deinococcales bacterium
CCGCAAGTCAGTCACGTTTGGTTGAATACGGAACCTGATGTGGATGCGGTTGAGAAAATCGAAGATATTTGCGGGTTGTACGCTCAAGCGCAAGCGTTACTCGAGGTTGGTGAACGGGTGCTTTCGAGCGATGAGAAAACAGGGATTCAGGCACTTGAACACAAACATTCAATCCTGCCGATGCGAGTGGGTTTGGTGGAACGACGCGAGTTTGAGTACGTCAGACACGGTACGCAATCATTGATTGTGAGTTTTGATGTGGCCACCGGACGCATTGTTGCGCCATGGGTGGGTGAGACGCGCACGGAGGTGGATTTCGTGGCGCACATCAGGGCAATGCTGGACGCAACGAAAACAATCACGTTAGGCGAGAGCACGATAGAGACGATCAAATGGCACGTGGTGCTTGATGGTTTGAACACGCATCAGTCGGAAGGGTTAGTGCGGTTGGTGGCGGAGCATGACGGGTTGGATTTGGATTTGGGAGTTAAAGGCAAATCTGGCATTCTAAAATCGATGGTGTCTCGAGCAACTTTTTTGAAGGATTCATCACATGGGGTGGTGTTTCATTTCACACCCAGGCATGCTTCGTGGATGAATCAGGTGGAGTTGTGGTTTTCGATTTTGGTTCGGAAGTTGTTGAAGCGTTCGAGTTTCGTTTCGGTTTTGGATTTACGGGATCGAATTTTGGAGTTTGTGGAGTATTTCAATGTGACGATGGCGAAGCCGTTTAGGTGGACGTATCTGGGGAAGCCGTTGATGATTTGAATAGGTCAAGAACTTCTGCCAGCGTCCACTAGCGGTGTTGTCTTCCCCCTTGCCGTAGTTGAACTGGCCAGGACCTACCGGTTCCGCAATGTCGGTGGCACAAGCGCCGGGGCCATTGCTGCCGCTGCAACCGCCGCCGCCGAACTTGGACGAGGAAAACCTGGTGCTGGATTCGAGGCGTTTGAGGAGCTGCCGGGCTGGCTGCAACAAACCGCCGATTCGCCACCAGGCTCGAAAATGAAAGCTACCAGGAAGAAGAACGGCTCGAGGCTGCAAGCGTTGTTCCAACCACAACCCAAAACAAAAGAACTTTTCATGATTGCGCTGGCGGCACTTGAACCTGGAGACCCAAAGATCAATGCTGGGTTGGCAGCGCTCAAGGTGTTTCGACCCGTCGTGCTGCTCGGTATGCTGCCCGCCTTGATCACCCTGGTGTTTATTGTGCTCGTGATGTTGGTGATGCGAAGGGCAACTTGGCTCGAGGTTGTGTTGGGTGTATTGCTGTGTCTGGTCATATTGTTGATCGGCGTGCTGGTTGCGCTTGGACGTCACGTGTACTCCAAGATCACAAATGACATCCCAGAGAACAACTTTGGATTGTGCAGCGGTTATCGCTCTGAAGTCGGTGTTGACCCGACAAATCTATCCTTGACCGAATGGTTGCATGGCTACTTGAACAAACTTGCAGCACTGCCACAAGATGGTCTTCCACTGACTTTCAAAGACTTGGAAGACCAAGAGATCAACCTGCTGATGATGACCACCAACCTCACACATGGCTTGCCCTACCGATTGCCGCTCGAGACAAACATCTTCTTGTTTGACCCGGCTGAATTCGAAATGCTATTCCCGAAAGCGGTCGTGAAATACCTTTGCGAGCAGGGTGAATTGGATGCGTTAGAACGCACCAATATCGAACGCAGGAAAAAGGGACTCACTCCGTTTGGTTCCAACCCAGAAAACCGTGCAAGATACCGACAGGAAATTCAGAATGGCAAATTCGTGCAACCACTGCCATCCGGGAATCACCTCCCCGTTGTTGTGGCGGTGCGCATGAGCCTCAGTTTTCCAATCTTGCTCAGCGCCATTCCGTTGTATGCGATTGACAATTGGAAACGATCAGCGGAATACAGAAGACTCTGCAAGGAGCAAGGTGCGGGCTTAGAAGTTGAGGATGCGAATGGCAAAGCCATCCCACCAAAACCCGAGCGTTGCTGGTTTTCGGATGGTGGCATCACCAGCAATTTTCCACTGCATTTTTTTGATTCACCCCTACCGCAACGTCCAGCATTCGCCATCAACCTCGCGCCGTTTCCAGAACGCAAACGCAAAAACAATAATCCCAAGCAACAAATCGATAACGTCTTCCTACCGAAGAAAAACAATGAAGGTCTGTGGCCTCTTTGGACACGGTTTGATGGTTCCGTTGCAAAACCCGATCCGTCCGGATGGGACAAACTCATGGGTTTTGCTGGCGCGATATTTGCTGCCGCACAAAACTGGGCGGACAACAGTCAATTGCTCATGCCAGGATATCGAGACCGAATTGCCTCCGTGTACCTTGACGATGGCGAAGGCGGCCTGAACTTGAACATGCCCGAAGCAACGCTTACAAGCCTCAGTGAACGCGGCAAGGCGGCAGCGCAGCAACTTGCCAAACAGATGACCGGCAAAGACCCGGAATCCGATTTGACGTGGGACAACCATCGTTGGATTCGTTACCGCTCAACCATGGCGGCGCTTGAAACATACCTGTTCAATTTAGAAACCACGTACTCGAGTGCACCAAAGAACAATGGTCTCAGTTTCGTGGACCTGATCAACCGAGGATTGAACGTTCCTCCAAAA
>JAYURE010000916.1:0-2607 GCA_043756345.1 Deinococcales bacterium
TCTCGAGGTGGCGGTTGGAGCTTCCCGAAGGGCCACATCGATCCGGGTGAAACGCCCGAGGTCGCCGCCGTGCGTGAAGTGCTCGAGGAGGGTGGCGTGGATGCCGAGATTGTCGGTTCGCTCGAGCCGACCCGGTACGTCAATCCTCGCGGTGTGTCTCGAGAAATCTTCTGGTTTGCGATGCGCACATTAGATGTCCAAGCCACGCCCGAGCCGGGATTTCGGGCCGGTTTTCACGGTCCAGCCGAGGCCATGAAGTTACTGTCTCACGCCGAGAATCGGGATTTACTCGAGTCCACCCGAATGGTGCTGCCATGAAGGATTCGGCATGACTGAACCCAGTTTGCTCGAGTGCGCCTTTCCCGATTCGCGCCTGCAATTGGCCCGTGTGACTCCGCGTGGCGCGTTGATCATGTCTGGCGTCAGTGCCAAGTTCGCAGACCTTGAACGGATCGCGTCTGAACTCGAGCGCATGTCATTTTCTGGTTCGGTTGCACTCGCCGATGCCGATGGCGTGGTCGGTTTCGCCCTGCTTCTCGAGGGTCGTTTTGTTTCGGCCTGCGCCTTGGAGTCCGGCGGCGGCGTTTGGGGCAACGCGGCGCTGGCATCATTCCCAGTGCATTTCGATTCTGGTGCAATTCTCGAGGCACGCCGTATGGATGCACCTTTGGTTCACAGTTTGGCCGGGTTCGGATTGCGGGCCGCTCGAGCCTCTGACGGTCCGTTCAATGGTTTGCGCGTGACCGAGGATGGTCGCGCGACGCTCGAGCAGGGCGGCAGCGTCGTGGCGCGGCTACTCGTCCCAGGCGTCACGGCGGGCACCTTTCCGAGTCCGGTTCCATTGCAGCGGTTGAACCTGCCCAAATCGGTTGGAGTTTGGGCGACGGCACGCTATGCCCTGACCCTGCGAGGACGCGATGCCGTCAATCCGATCACCGATCATTACAACCGTCTTCGCGGCACGTATGGCAAACCCTCGCTCGAGGTGCTGGCGCAACTCGGTCGTGGCAAAACACCTTTCGAGGTGGCTGGTCACATGGCGCTCGAGTTGGGCGAGATCGAAGTGATCGTCACGGCGTTCATTCGTGAAGGCCTGTTGCGTCGCCGTGAAGACCCAGTTTGAACATGGCTCGAGCCTAAAGGTGGATTCTCAGGATGGCAATTTGACATGGTGAAAACGGCATGGTGAAACAAACCATTCAGCAGGTGGCGAAACAGGCCGGGGTCGGGGTCGGCACGGTCTCGAGGGTGCTCAACAACCATCCCGCCGTGCGTCCCGAAACCCGTGATCGCATCCTCGCGGTGATGAACGAAATGGGCTACACGCCCAACCCACATGCGCGTCGTGTCGCTGGGGGCAAGTCGTACACGATCTCGATTATCCTGCCGGTGATCAGCACCGATTTTTACTTGCGCCTGCTTTCCGGGCTCGAGCAGACCTTCGAGGCGCATCGCTACGACAGCGCCCTGTTTCCATTGTTGGGCCGCGAACGCCTTGAGCGTTACCTGTCCAGCAGCACGCTCGCGTATCAGGCGGATGGCTTGGTGCTCGCCAGTCACAACCTCGCCGAACTGTACAAGGATGGGCAGTTGCCGACCCGTCAACCGGTCGTGATGGTTGACGCCTCGAGCCCGCATTACGATTCGGTGTTCATGGACAACCGTCTCGGCGGGGATACTGCCGCCCGCACCATGGTCGGATTTAACGGCACCTTTCACGCCATGACCGTGCATCAATCGCTCGATGAGGCGCTCTCCTCGAGTGCCTTCCCGGAACGTCTGGCCGGATTCAAGAAGGTGCTCGAGGATCACGGTCACACGTTGGCCGAAGGTCACGCGCATGTCGTCAGTTTCAATCTCGACAGTGCCCGTGCCGCCGCCCGTGAAATCCTGACGCGCTACAAACCACCGATCAACATTTTTGCCGCCGCCGACCTGCTCGCGCTCGGGGTCATGGATGAGGCCGAACGTTTGGGCCTCGAGATTGGTCGTGACGTGCGGGTGATCGGGTTCGATGACCACCCGTGGACGGAGGCGCGGCAACTGACCACCCTGCATCAACCGATTGAGGCGATGGGGGCCGCCGCCGCCGAATTGCTGATGGAACGCCTGAACGGATTCGATGGTCCGCCTCGGCAAGTTCGTTTCGAGGCCCGATTGATCGAGCGTGGCAGCACATCGACCGGATCACAGCTCGGCAGATCGAAACTCGAGCCCCAAAACAATCGATTTTAATTGTTCACCACGCATTTTGGATGATTCGGAACAGCTTTTGCTCGAGCAGAAATCCAACCGAACCGGCTCGAAGTTCGCCACACACAACACCGTCAGAAACCTCGTGATTCACAAAGCACATTGACTTCGAGCCCACCTGACCCCCTCACACGTGTTACGCTCTTTTCGACCCCAACCGAATCGTGCATTGCCGCTCGCACGGGGTCTTTCCTGGGAGGAAACGGGCTTGAGCAGCAAGGACAGCAACGGCGACAAGTTCGTAGAAAGCACCAAACACCGCCGTGGCGACACCTTCCCGCCCGGTAAGCGTGTTCCGGCCTTCAAGGTCTACGCCAGTCCGCTCGAGACTGTGCGGTTGTACGCGCCCAAAGC
>JAYURE010000917.1:0-2603 GCA_043756345.1 Deinococcales bacterium
GGTTTGTCAAAACGCCTGCAAACCGCCAATCGACTCGATCAGCATCACGCCAAATTCAGCGGTGATCAGTCTTGGTCGTCAACTGGCCCTGAATGCCAACGCCAAAGACACGAGCGGAGATCAACTCAACCCGCAACCCGATTTTCAATGGACCTCGAGCGACCCGAAGACCATCGGCATCAGCAACGCGGGCATGGCCACCGGCCTGAAGGTCGGCAGTGCCACCATCACCGCCAGCAGCGGCACGATCAAAGGCAGCATCAAAATCACCGTCAGCCCGGCAGCAAACTCAAAAGCCCACCTAGAAGGCCAATGGTCCGGCATCAAAACCTGGCCAACCTTGGCGATTCACGCCACACTGATGCCAGACGGCAGCCTCGAGACTTGGGGCTGGCGACGCACCGACCCGTTCAACCACACTGCACCCACCACCCTGACCGACCGTTGGAACCCCAGCACCGACGAACACAAAACCACTTGGGAAACCAACACCGATTTGTTCGGCGCTGGACACGAACTGCTCGAGGATGGACGCCTGTTCGTTGCCAGTGGCAGCAACCCAACCCCGGACGAATGGGTTGGCATCACCGACATCAACCTCTTCTCGAGCAATTCAGGTTTTACTGGATCAGGTTGGACAGCCAGCAAAAACATGGACCTGCCGCGCTGGTATCCAAGCGTGACCGCCATGCCCAACGGCGAAGTGCTCGTCACCAGCGGCACCACCGACAAACACAGCGGCAATTACTTGAACGAAGTCTTCACACCAAGCAGCAACACCTGGCGCACCCTGACCGGCGCTGATCGCCGCCCAGGACACAGCGAAAATTTCGTGATGCCCAACTACCCATTCATGCACGTCGCCGCAGACGGACGGGTCTTCTACGCCGGACCAACTCCATCAACCGCCTACTTAACCACCACCGGTCTTGGCAAATGGGAGAACGGCGAACGCCAAAGCCAAAACCTGGTGCGAACCTACGGCTCGAGCGTGCAATTTGATGCGGGCAAAATCCTGGTCATGGGTGGCAGCCCAGAGGATGTACAGGCAGACTCAAGCGCTGTGATCCTCAATATGGCTCAAAACGGTCATGCCAGCCCAACCGGATCGATGGCCTCACCACGTCGCAACCTGAACGCCACCGTCCTGCCCGACGGTACGGTGCTGGCCACCGGGGGCAACGACCTGAATTACGACCAAGGCCAACTGCCCAGAACCGCCGAACTCTGGAACCCAAACAGCGGTCAATGGACCACACTCGCCGAACAGCAGATCCCGCGACCGTACCACGCGGTCGGCCTGCTCATGCCCGACGCCACGGTCTTCACCGCCGGAGGCTACGACGGTGACAAAAACAGCAACCGCTACGAAAACCCTGGCGATCCCAAACAAGTCAAATACCGCAACGCCGAAATTTTCGCACCACCCTACCTGTTCAAAAAAGATGGCACGGGCGACCGGGCCGAACGCCCACAAATCAGCAACGCACCAACCAGCGTGACCTACAAACAAAATTTCAACCTGAGCGTCTCGAGCAGCGCCGGAATCAGCAAGGTCAATCTGATCAAACTCGGATCGGTCACACATGGGTTCAACTTTGGGCAACGCCTGGTCAAACTCAAATTCACTCGAGCCGGTGACACGCTCACGCTGACGGCACCAAGCAACGCGAACCTCGCGCCACCAGGGTATTACATGCTGTTCGTGATCGATGCCAACGGTGTGCCAAGCGTCGCCAGCATGGTGCAAGTCAAACGCTGAACAGTCACGGGTTGTAGGGTGGGCTGTGCCCACCGTTTCGCGTCTGCATGGTGGGCACAGCCCACCCTACAAAGGCTCGAGAGACTGGCTCGAGAGACCGACCTGACCCTCGGCTCGGGCGTTAGAATCTGCGGGATGACACCTCAATCCAACGCGCCCACGATGCTCGAGGTGAACCGTGGCTGAAAACGCCAACGTCCACCTGCAAGCCCTACTCGCCGAAATGGAAGAACGCCGCAAACACAACGAATCTGGCGGTGGCCCCGAACGCCTGCAAAAACACCATGATGCCGGAAAACTGACCGCTCGAGAACGCATTCACCTGCTTTTGGATGCCGATAGCTTCGTCGAAATGGGAGCCTTCGTCGAACACCTCGAGACCGGCCTGATGGAAGGGGTCGAAGCGCCAGGCGAAGGTGTCGTCACGGGGTTCGGCACGATCAACGGACGCAAAGTCTGTGTCTTCAGCCAGGATTTCACGGTGCTTGGTGGCAGCCTGGGCAAAATGAACGCCAGCAAAGTTGTCAAAGTCATGGACTTGGCCGCTCGAGTCGGCTGCCCAATCATCGGTCTGAACGACTCGGCGGGCGCACGCATTCAAGAGGGCGTGGACAGCCTTTCAGGGTACGGCGAGATTTTTTACCGCAACGCGATTTATTCCGGTGTCGTGCCGCAAATCAGCGCGATCCTCGGACCGTGCGCCGGTGGAGCCGTCTACAGCCCAGCCCTGACCGATTTTATCCTGATGGCCAAAGGCTCGAGTTACATGTTCATCACCGGGCCGGAAGTGATCAAATCCGTGACCCGCGAAGACGTCAGCTTTGAAGAACTCGGCGGTGCG
>JAYURE010000918.1:0-2599 GCA_043756345.1 Deinococcales bacterium
GACACCCGCGAATCGAAACCTGCGCAGCCAACGATCACCGGCAGTTCTGTGCCAACGTTGCAAACACCCAAAGATGGCGTTTCAGTGCAACTGAGCCGCACCGCCTGGATGCTGATGCCACGCATGGACGGTCAGCAGACCGTCAGTGAGATCGCGCAAGCGTTACAACTCAACGAACGCACCGTGATCCTCGAGTTGGAATCGATGCTACAAAACGGTTTGGTACAGGTGATTCAACGAATCAATAACGCACCGGACGGTCTGGTCGAAGCGGTCCGCAAAGTCGTGGTGCAAATCTGCGGCCCAATGGGTTCATTCGTGCTGGATGACGTGAGTGACGACCTCGGCGTTGATCTCGAGGCATTGCCGAGCGCCTCGGTCCGAGAGTTCCTGACCCGAATTCAGGCGCAAATGCCGCCCGAACGTCAGGCCGCCTATGCGAACACCATCAATCAAGTCTTAAAGCAATTCAAGTTGATCTGAAACAAAAAAATTGATTTGGAGAAATCAGGACTTGGGATAAAAAACTTCCCGATCTCCAAAACAACGAAGTTCAAAACGAGAAGTTACTTCATCCAGGATACAAAGGAGCAAAGATGAAAACAGAGTCCGCTGACCTGTTCGTAATGAAGATGATCTACCGCCTATCCGACGAAGCCTCCCTGCAAGAAACCGCGCAGAAACTGGCACAAGAACTCAACATCACCACGCAAAAGGCTGTCGATGTCCTCAACCGTTTCCCTGGACCATTGATCAAACCGATGGACCGTGATCGCGTCGAAGAGATCGCCAACAGCTTCATCCGCGTCGGCGTACCGGTCGAAATCTTCCCGGCCAACAGCAACCCACCCATGCCAGCCTTCAATGCCGGAAGCCTACCGATGTCATTCGAGCCGCTCGGCATGAGCCAGAGCTTCAACAGCACACCGATGACCCCATTGGTTGCACCGCCGATGAGTCCGATGACCCCGATGGCTCCAATGGGCAGCACAGCGACCTCATACCCAGCCATGACCGCGATCTCTGCACCCAACGACAATGCCGAAGCAGAAGAAGTCGAGTACGAAGAGGAAACCATCCTCGAGAGCGCCGGTCGAACCAGCCTGCGCACCAAACTCGTGGCCTCCTCGCTCGTGCCAGTCTTGTTCATCGGTCTGAGCGCACTCTCACTGCTGGCGATCAACGTACCGCGTGGCCTGAGCGAACTCGATCAATCGCGGGCGCAACAACTCGCCTCGGCCTTGGTGGTGGATTTGCAACCCGCCGAAACCTTGCGCAACAACCTGCACCTGCGCGGCGCTGTGCAAACCAGCGGTGGCGACATCGCCTTCGTCGATTTGGCGATTCCGAATGATCCGAAACAAAGCATGTTCATCAGCAACGAAATCAGCACCGACGTTCAGGGCGCACAGGCATTCAGCACCTTCAAAGCCACACCAGAATTCCAGTTGCAAAAACCACACTGGCAAACCCCAGGCATTGTGGACGGTGCACTAGAGGTCTTCAAAGCCCAAGTCTTCGAGGACAGCATTGGTAAACGCACCATGCAATTCGCCAATCAACTCGGTGAGTTCAAAGCGCCCGGCACCACCGACAAAAAAATCTTCGATGTATCCTTCGGGTACTCCACCGCTCGAGCCCAAGGCATCATTTGGCAGCAACTCGGCCTGATGTCCGCACTGATCGGACTGGTGTTGATTTCCGCCGCCGGTCTCGCCCTGATCTTCTCGCGCAGCATCTCGAAATCGATCATCCGTCTGACCGAAGCTGCCGACACGATCAGCCTTGGCGAATTTGACGTGCCGGTGCAAAAGAAATCCAACGACGAACTCGGCGATCTGGCCGAGGCCCTCGAGCGCATGCGTTTGAGCTTACGAGCCGCCGTCGAACGTTTGCGCCGCCGCCGTTAGATTCGATCCTCAGACACTACTCGAGACACTACTCGAGACACTGATTGAGCAAAACACCGAACCAGAAGGGACCCCATCATGGACCATCAAATGAACACCGCTTACGACCCGATCCTCGTCACACTCTCCTGGGTGGTCGCCATCATCGCCGCCTACGCCGCCGTCGGCATCGCGCACCGCCTCAAACGCACCAACGGTCGTGAACGCCAAATCTGGCAATTCGGTGGAGCCGCCGCCTTCGGCTTCGGCGTCTGGGCCATGCATTTTATTGGCATGACCGCACTGAAAATGCCAATCCTGGTCAGTTACGACCCAGCCATCACCATCCTGTCGGTGGTCTTCGCCTTCTTCGCCGGTTGGATTGCGATTGGTGTGATCGGACAAGAAAACGTCAAAATGCAACAAATCCTGATCGGCGGAACACTCCTCGGCGCGGGCATCGGCGCGATGCATTACACCGGCATGTTCGCCATGCGCATGGAAGCCGGATTGGGTTTCGATCCGATCATGTTCGCCGTTTCGGTCGTGGTCGCCGTTGGCATCTCGAGTCTGGGATTGTGGATCATGACCGCCAAGCAATTCTCGAGGCTCAAAGGCCGTGGCTTGATCACCGCCAGCGTGGTCGGTTCCGCGATTCCAATCATGCATTACGTCGGCATGTCCGCCGCCCGTTTCAACGCCGAGAACGC
>JAYURE010000919.1:0-2595 GCA_043756345.1 Deinococcales bacterium
GTCGTTGATGGCGAGGTTCATGCCTTTCGCGCCGGTCGGTGGAACAATGTGCGCCGCATCGCCCGCGAGGAACATTTTGCCGTATTGCATCGGTTCGACCACGAAACCGCGCATCCCGGTGATGCCCTTCTCGAAGATCGGGCCGCTGATCAACGAAAAGCCTGGAGCCTCAAGCCTGTGTGCGAGTTCCTCCCAGATGCGATCATCCGGCCAGTTCTCGAGCGATTCGTCCGGTGCAACCTGAATGTAATTTCTCGAGATTTTGTTCGAACGCATGCTGTGCAGCCCAAAGCCGCGTTCGTGGTTGGCGTAAATCAATTCGTGCGAACTCGGTGTGGCCTCGGCCAGAATTCCGAGCCAAGCGAATGGGTAGGTGCGGTTAAACGTTTTGAGCACACCGGCAGGAATTGCGTCGCGGCAAATGCCGTGGAATCCATCGGTGCCTGCAATGAAATCGCAATGCAGGGTCTGTTCCTGGCCGTGTTCGCGGAAGGTGATTTTCGGTAGCGTCGTCAGGTCCGAGACCTGCATCCCCTCAGCCTCGAAGTGAATGCCAGCCCCGGTCTCGAGTCGCGCTTTGATCAGGTCTTTGACGACTTCTTGCTGTCCGTAGACGGTCACGGTTTTGCCACCGGTCAAGGCTGGAAAGTCGATCCTGTGCGTGCGCCCGCCGAAACGCAACAGCGTGCCCTCGTGCCGCAGTCCTTCACGCTCGAGGCGTTCGCCCAGACCGTTTTGTTTCAAGAGTTCGACCGTGCCATGCTCGAGCACCCCGGCCCGAACGCGCTTTTCAACGTACTCGCGGGAGCGTGACTCGAGCACCACGCTTTCGATACCTGCACGGTGCAGCAGGTGTGCGAGCAGCAATCCCGCTGGTCCTGCGCCGATGATGCCAACTTGGGTTCGCATGAGACCTCCAAATGAATACGATCAGTTTCGGGCTTGATCCTGAATTCCGCAAGCCTCTTGTCCAGAATGTACGGACAAACTAAAATGCCTCATGCCGACGCTGCAAACGATTCGACAGGCCGGAGACGTGCTCGAGTTGTTCACCCGTCAAGACCCGGAATGGGGCGTGCGTGAGGTGGCCCGCAGGCTGGCGATCCCGAAATCAAACGCGCATCAACTGCTGGCCTCGCTCGAGACGATTGGTTTGTTGCACCGCATGGTCACAGGACGCTACCGGCTGGGGTTTCGATTGTTGACACTTGGGCAGTTCTTGTTGGCAAACACACCTTGGCGTGATGTGGCGCATCGGGCGTTGATCCAGGCCAACGCGGACTTGCGCGAGACGGTGCAAGTTGCGGTGCTCGATGGGGGCAACCTGATCTACGTGGACAAGGTTGCGGGTGAACACAGCAACGCGATTCGATCAGCACACAGCAATCCGGGAAACTCGATCCCACCATTCTCCAGCGCCCTGGGTCGCGTGCTCTTGGCAAGTAAATCGTGGCGCGTGGTGCAGACAGCACTCGAGCGTCATGGTGGATTGCAAGCGCGAACGAAACACTCGATCATCAATCTGGAAGTGTTCAAATCCGAACTCATCCAAGTGGTGCGTCAAGGCTTCGCGCTCGACCTCGAGGAATCCACAATGGGCGTGTGTTGCATCGCCGCACCGGTGCGCAACCACAACGGCGATGTGATCGCAGCATTCAGCGTCAGCATCAATGCCACTCGAGCCTCTGGCCTTTCAGATTCGTCACGAGATGCCATCATCGGGCAAGCTCAAGCCCTTTCAAGCAGCATTGGTTTCGATCAGGAATGGATCACCGAGAATCGAGGCTGGTCGCGCCGCACACGAAAACCGTGAAGGAGCCCAAGTTGTTCTCAGAATCAGAGCGACCCACCTGAGGTTCTGCTCGAATCGCATCATCTGGGTCACGGGTCGGAAGGTTCAAAATTCACTGACTTTGCTGCCTGTGAGGTGGCCTTCATGGAATCTCACGGCTGGGTTACTGTCAATTCTACTGTCAAACCCCAAAAAGCAAGAACCTCGAGTGATGGAATACTCGAGGTTCTTGCGTGCTGCCCGTGTTTTTCTGGTGGTGGCCCATGCAGGGCTCGAACCTGCGACCCAGTGATTAAAAGGAGTGATTCCGCCTTACTGCAAACAACTAAGAATTGCTGAAAATGCGTGCGAAACAGCGCAAAATGAATTTGATTTCCTGCGAAATGCTGGCAATAACTGTCGTTTTTTAGGCCAGTTGTGGCACTATTGTGGCACTTTTTACTCCTACCAAACTTGGGGATGTAGTACCGCCGTTGACAGCTTGAGCCATCGCAGGTGTGATTCTCGAGCATTTTCGCAAGTATTGGTCATCGCCGTAGCGACAGATGTCTGGACAGAACACCGCAACACAAGTTATGCCCTAGTGGGTCACTTGCTGTGCTCGAGGTGTTTCGGAGCCCAGTTCGATGAGAACACAATTTCTCGAGTAGAACGCGTGAAACACCCCAGGAATCTCAAGCTTGAATGCCCATGCCAAGTGACGCACTAGTGGACGCTGGCAGAAGTTCTTGACCTACTCAAATCATCAACGGCTTCCCCAAATACGTCCACTTAAATGGCTTCGCCATTGTCACATTGAAATA
>JAYURE010000920.1:0-2595 GCA_043756345.1 Deinococcales bacterium
GATAATTCTTTAACATGCCTATTCACGTCACCGAAAAAAACTGGGTCCTTGAGACCGCAAACACTGCTTACGCCCTCGGTCTGAACGCAAATGGCCGACTCGCGCATCGCTACTGGGGCGCGAAACTCCCGCACCTCACGGATTACCCTGCACCTCGAGATTCGATGGGTTGGGCCTCGTTCAATGGCGAGGGTGAGATTGTGCCCGAAGAATATCCGGGATACGCCGGGGCCACGTACCTCGAGCCGTGTTTGAAAGTAGCGTTCGCTGATGGCGTGCGCGATGTGGTGCTCGAGTTTGATCATCACGACGTAATTCAGGAGAATGGGCTCGAGAACGAATTGCAGATTCATTTGCGCGACTCGCACTATCCGTTTCGTCTGACATTGCATTACAAGATTCACGAACAGTTTGATTTGCTCGAGCGTTTCGTGACCGTACACAACGATGACAAAAATCTGGTGATGCTCGAGCGAATTTTTTCGGCGCAATGGCACGCGCCACTTTCCGAACCGTATCGCCTGACGCATCTTGCGGGCGCGTGGTTCAAGGAAACACAACTCGTGCGCGAACCGTTGACGCTCGGCACGAAAGTTCTCGAGTCGCGGCGGATCACAACCAGCCATCAGCACAATCCCTGGTTCGCACTCGACAAGCTCGAGCATGGCGCGAGCGAAGATGCAGGCGAAGTTTGGTTCGGCTGCCTTTCATGGTCCGGCAATTGGAAACTCACCGCCGAGCACACGATTTATGGCTCAACCCGAATCAGTATTGGTCTGAACGATTGGGATTTCGCGATGCGCCTCGAGCCGAATTCCAGTTTCAAATCACCCTCGAGCATTGCCGGATTTTCCAATCGTGGTTTCGGTGGCGCGAGCCGCAACTTGCACAACTTTGTGCGCGAAACGATCCTGCCGCACGGTGTCACGCCGCACAAGGTTTTGTACAACTCCTGGGAGGCGACGACGTTTAAGGTTGATGTCGAGTCGCAGATTGCGCTGGCCGAAATCGCCGCCGAGATTGGCACGGAGTTGTTCGTGCTCGATGACGGTTGGTTTCATGGACGCTCGAGTGACAACGCTGCGCTCGGTGATTGGTGGCCGGATGAAATCAAATTCCCGAATGGCCTGAACCCGCTGATCGGACGAGTCAACGCGCTCGGCATGGATTTTGGGTTGTGGCTCGAGCCGGAGATGGTCAATCCAAATTCGGAATTGTACCGGGCGCATCCAGATTGGGTGATTCATTTTCCAACTCGAGCACGCACGGAAATGCGTCAGCAATTGATTTTGAACATGGCTCGAGTGGATGTGCAGGATCACTTAATTGCCGTGATTGACAAATTGCTCAGCGAGAACAAGATCACCTTCATCAAATGGGACATGAACCGCAACGTTTCCGAACCCGGCTGGCCTGCCCAGCATGACAATGGGCTCGAGGCTCGAGAACTGTGGGTGCGTTACGTTGAAGGTCTGTATCGTGTCTGGGGCACCTTGCGCGAGCGTCATCCGAACGTGATTTGGCAAAGCTGTTCCGGCGGTGGTGGTCGTGCCGACCTCGAGATTTTGCATTACACCGATCAAATCTGGACTTCGGACATGACCGAACCAACGATGCGTTTGCAAATCCAGGAAGGTTTCTCGCAACTGTTCCCGGCGATCACGATGGAGGCGTGGGTCACGGACATGGGTGCGAAGCACTTGCCGCTCGAGTTTCGTTTTCACGTCTCAATGGCGGGCAGCTTGGGTGTCGGCTCGAACTTGAATCACTGGTCGGAGTCCGAACGGCTCGAGGCAAAGCGTTTGATTGCGCAATACAAGGACTTGCGTCACGTGATTCAACAGGGCGATCTGTACCGTTTGCGTTCAGCGTTTTCTGGCGGATTCTCGAGCCTGATGTACGTTTCCAAAGACCAGTCCGAGGCGGTGCTCTTCGCCTTTCGCACGCACATTCCGAATCCTGTCAAGCTGCCGCCACTGCATTTGCGCGGCCTCGAGACTGACGCGCTCTACGAGATCAAGGGTTACGGCACTCGCTCTGGTAAAGCCTGGGCCGAAATCGGTCTCGAGTTTCCCACCGGTCCGATGGCGTTCGGTTTTGAGTTCGAGAATTACGCGCCACCGTCGGATGTTGTACTGCCGGATGGTTGGCGCATGAGTGCGTTCAATTTTTCCAGTGCGGTTTTAAAAATTCGCCGTCTGTGAAACAGAAAGTAGCTTAAAGTAGGGTGGGCTGTGCCCACCATGTTCGCACAAATTCGGTGGGCACAGCCCACCCTACAAAACCTCTGAACACGATTTGGCATCTCGAGCACTGACTTTTCACTTTCCACTTTGCACTTTTCACTTTCCAAAAGGAGCAACCCCATGAGCAAAAACGGACCGAAAATCACCTTGATCGGCGCGGGCAGCACGGTGTTTGCCAAGAATTTGATTGGCGATATTTTGACCTTCCCGGAATTGCAGAACTCGCACATTGTTCTGTTTGACATCAACGAGGAACGCCTGAAAACCTCAATGATTGTGGCACAAAAAATTTGCGAAGCCTTGAACGTCAAGCCGCAAATCACCGTCACGACCGATGCGGAGAAGGCAC
>JAYURE010000921.1:0-7170 GCA_043756345.1 Deinococcales bacterium
CAGGTTTTCTCGACGGGCCGCGTAGGTCATTTTGTCGAGCACGGTGATGAATGTGCCTGGACGGGTTTTCAGGATGTGATGAACAAAGTTGCTGCCGATGAAGCCGCAACCGCCGGTAACAAGTATGTGTTCGAGGTTTGACATGGTGTGTCCTTTCAGACTTCATGACTTTAACCCATTCACCCCGGTTCGGTGGAAACTGATTCCAGTTTGGGTGCAGCCGTGAAATGGGACTGGATGTTGAACGACAGCCAAGGATGTCTTGAGTGGGCGAGTGGGAGACATGGAGGGTGGGAGAAAGAACCGATTTTTCCCCCACTCTCCCACTCGCCCACGATTTGCTAAGTATCTCCAAGTTAAAACTTAGATTATCGATTGGCTGCTCGAGAATTTCAAGCCGTTCTGGACGGAGTTCTCGTGATCTAAGATTTTAACATAGCGTACATCCAAAACCAGGATGTACTTAATGCTCATTCGAGAAAACCCAAGCTGAAGGCTTGAAAGGCTCAAGACTGAGAATCGTGTCTCCCACTCGAGCTTTTCACTTTGGTCCCAAACTGCGGCTGCACCCTTCCAGTTTGGATGCAGCCACAAAACGGGTCATGGTGATAAAGGACCAGTTGAAACCCTGAAACGGAAGTTTAACCAATGACTTTAAGCATCGCCGATTTGTTGTACTCCTTGTACACCTTGGGCGGCAATTCATCGGTCGTGATACGCCTGTAGCCACAGCGTTCAAAGAATTCTGGCTCGAGCGTCCAGGCGAACAGGCGCAAAATCCCCAAACCTCGAGCCTCGGATTCCACGCCTAGGACCAGATTTTTGCCCAAACCTTTGCCTTGAAAATTTGGATGAATCGCCAAAGATCGAATCTCGGCCAGGTCATGCCAAAGCACATGCAATCCGACCGTGCCCGCCACGCCCCCATCAAAGGTTTCCATCAAGTAAAAATCCCGAATCTCGGTGTAAAGCACGTCGCGTTTCTTCTCGAGCATCGCACCCAAACCGGCCCAATACTTGATCAACTCGAGCATGGCGTTAACATCGCGCATGGCGGCTTTGCGCAGGCTCAAGCTGGCGTTGGGGTCAAGGTCGGGAAGCGACACGGTTCGAGTGTACCTTGATCAATACAATCGCTCAGGTGTGACGTGAGCCGACCGGGTATGCCACGACCTGTCTTGCGCGTAGAATCCGGTCATGATTCAAACCGTTCAAGTTTCCGACAACGATTTCGACGATGCCCTCGAGCGTTTCGCCTGGGTCGATGAGCAACTGATCTCCAGGGTCAGCATGGGTCGCGTGCTCGAACGCAAGGAAGTGCTGGACCGTTACGGATTCACCTCGTTGTGCGAGGCGTTGCGCAGCGAGGAATTCGACGAGGACCCGCTCGAGACAGTTTTGGATTTGGAACTCGAGGCGGTCTTCACTGATGAGGATGACGCTTGGGAGGCGATCAAGGATTTTTATTCGTCTCGAGGTTGCGTGCTCTTGCATGTTGGTGATGCCGAGGAGTTCATTGTCGGGCAGGAAATCGTGATCACGCTCGGGTTGCTGTAAGTCATTCT
The DNA here is from genome assembly GCA_043756345.1 of Deinococcales bacterium. Taxonomy (GTDB): domain Bacteria; phylum Deinococcota; class Deinococci; order Deinococcales; family JAAFIG01; genus JANOWZ01. The sequence continues at coordinate 1,566 of JAYURE010000921.1, forward strand.
GCGAATTCTTCAGGCTCGAGATACGTGTTTGTCTGATCAAGTTCGATCTCGATCAGCAAGTATTGACGCATCAGGTTCGCTTTGCCATCTTTGCGCCGCGAACGACGATGCATGATCAGCCCGGAACGCTCGAGCTGCAAGAGCAGTGTATCGAGTGCCTCGGGGGTTCCAATCAATCGGGTTTGGATTTCTGGCATATTTATCTCGAGGCTGCCAACAGTACGGCGGGGATCGCGTCGAGCGCCTGCCGAAAATCTCGTTTGAGGTCGTTGACATCCTCGAGTCCGACTGAAACGCGAATCATCTCAGGAGTCACGCCCGCTGCGGCCCGGCCCGCATCGTTCAGGCGTCCGTGCGTGGTCGTCCATGGATGCACCGCCAGGGTGCGCACATCTCCGAGGTTGGTGGCTTTGCGGATCAATCCAAGCTTGTCGTAAAAGGCTCGGGTTCCCTCGAGTCCGCCTTGAATGCCGACAGTCAGAACTGCACCAAAACCGTTTTGCAGGTACTTGCTGGCGTTGACGTGCCAGGGATGGTTCGGAAGGCCGGGATAGCCGCTCCAGGCTACACCGGGCTGCGTCTCGAGCCAGCGTGCGAGTTCGAGTGCGGTGTCGCATTCGCGTTGCACCCGTAAGGCGAGGGTCTCGAGGCCCTGATTGATCTGCCAGGCGGATTGCGGCGCGAGCGTCAGGCCCATCTGCAACAATCCCAGATTGCGGGCTCGAGTTAAAAACGCATTATCGCCGAAATTCTCGAGCAAACTTTTTCCGCTGGCATCCGGCGTGGTGAAAATCGGGTTCGTCTCGAGGCTTAATTTCGCTCCGGGCATGACCGCGCCACCCATGACCGAGCCTTGACCCGAGGCCCACTTGGTCAGCGAGTGCGTAACGATGTGCGCCCCATGCTCGAGCGGACGACAGATGTAACCAACCGCGCCCCAGGTGTTGTCCACGATAAAGGTAATCTTGTGTTCATTGGCTATTGCAGCGATGGCCTCGAGGTCCGGTACATCCAGTGCCGGATTGCCGATGATTTCGACCCAGATGATTCGGGTATTCGGTTGAATGGCGGCGCGAATCGCTTCTGGGTCGTTGGCGACCAAACTCGCGGTGATGCCAAAATTCGGGAAGACGTTACTGAATAATCCGACGCTGCCGCCGAACAGACTGGCGGTGGCAACCACGTGATCCCCGGCTCGGGCCAACGTGGTGATGGCGAGCAGGGTGCTGGCCTGACCGGTCGTGGTGGCGATGGCTCCGGCAGCACCTTCAAGCGCGGCGAGGCGCGTCTCGAGGACTTCGGTGGTTGGGTTCTGAATCCTCGAGTACGAGCGGCCATCATTCGTGGCAAAAACATGTCGGGCGTGCTCGAGGTCGTCGAATTCCCAGGCGATCACCGGGAAGATCGGTGTGCCAACCGGATCGCCCTTGGCACGGGTTGTTCCAGCGTGGACGGCATTGGTGGCAAAGCCCAGCGGGTGTTTCGGGTCATGCTCAGACATGCCTCGAGCATAACCGTTTGGGGGCAGGAACTTGAACGCCCAGACTTGAAGGTTCCGTGAAACTCCCCGTAGGCTGAGGTGATGAGACTGCTTCGCCTGACGATCCTGATTGTGCTGCTGACGGGTTGCAACGCGATTGCAGGCTCGAGCCTTCGGGTCTTGTTCATCGGCAACAGCCACTTGGCAGGGAATGATGTTCCGGGATTGCTGCTGCAACTCGCCAGGAATGAGGACCGCAAGCTCGAGGTTGAGGCAGTGCTTCGTGGCGGTTTCACGCTTGAGAACCATTGGAATGAGGGTGAAGCGCTGGCCAAGATTCTCAATGGCGATTGGGATGTGGTCGTGCTTCAAGCGCAAAGCCTCGAGCCGATTGAACGGCAGGTGAACTACTTCAAATTCGTGCGTTTGTTCAACACTGAAATCCGCCGAACTGGGGCGAGAACCGTGCTGCATTTGGGTTGGGCGCGAAAGGACTTCGGCAATCCGCTCGAGTTGCAACCACGTTGGACTCAGGCGACGCTCGAGATTGCCCAGGAGATTGGTGCGGGCGTCGTGCCGGTCGGATTGGCCTGGGCGCAAAGCCTCTCGAGCTTTCCCGAGTTGATCTTGTACGGACCAGATGGGAATCACGCAACGTTGGCGGGATCGTACTTGGCGGCGTGCGCCTACTTTGCGGCGTTGTATCAAAAATCTCCGCTCGGCAAACCTGCACCATCGGGACTCGAGGGCGTGCAGGCAGCACTGCAAGCGAGCGCATGGACGGCGTTCAATTCGCTCGAGCCGGGTTTCCGGCCTTGAACTGAACTTCACGTTCTGGCTCGAGAATACTTGGTGAGGCGCACCTCATCGCGCCATCCGTAGACTCGAGGCCAAATGACATTGCGCTTGAAACTCAAATTCTGGTTCGCCCAACTGCTTGAATTCACCTGGCAAGAATTGCTGTCCTGCCTGTTTCCAATCGTGATTTTCTCGAGCCTGGCGATCTCGAAATTCGTGCCCTGGTCGAGTTTCATTCCGGGATTCGGTCGTTACGATTTTTTACTGATCGTTTGCATCCTGACCCAATACCTGATGTGGCGTTACAAACTCGAGACGACCGACGAGATGAAAGTGATCGGCGTGTTTCACATCTTGGGTTTGGCACTCGAGTTGGTCAAGGTGCAATTGGGAAGTTGGTCGTACCCGGAGGATGCCCTCTCGAAGGTCGGTGGCGTGCCACTTTACAGCGGCTTCATGTACGCCAGTGTCGCCAGTTACATCTGTCAGGCTTGGCGCAGGTTCGATCTGCGTTTGACCGGCTGGCCGAACTCGAGAAGCCCGAGCGCGATTGCTTTGGCGGTCTACATCAATTTCTTCTCGCATCATCTGATCCCAGATTTTCGTTGGGTGATTGCGGCGCTGGCGTTTGCGATTTTCTGGAAAACTCGAGTTTTTTTCTGGATACGAGGTTTCGAATATCGGATGCCATTGACGCTCTCGTTTGTACTGATTGGTTTCTTTGTTTGGATCGCCGAGAACCTGGGCACAATCTCTGGCGCATGGTTGTACCCGCATCAGACGAACGGTTGGAAAGTCGTGGATCTGGGCAAGTTCAGTTCCTGGAGTCTGCTGGTAATCATCAGTTTGATCGTGGTCGCAACCCTGAAAGATTTGAAGGCCCGTCAGTCTGCGATTCTCGAGCGTTCCCCGAGTGGCGTTTCCAGAACCGAAAGTTTTCTGAATTGGATCGGCTACTCAAGCAGCAAAAGTTAGGCAGCAAGTCCTAATTTGCCGGTTCGTTGATCGAACACCAGTACGTCACCAACGCCGCGAAGACCTCGAGCCTTACGGTCGTGTCGTTGGGGATGTTGATGCAGGATGTGGCGCTGCATTGGCTGGCGCGTTCCAGCATCGTCGCGTTCCAATCACTGGCGAGCATCACAGCGGGCAGGGTTCGACCGGTCTCGAGGTCTCGCAATTGCTCGAGGCAGACGAAACCATCGCTGTCCTCGCTGACTGCGATCACTGCAAAATGGGGCGGCAGGCTGATCAAATCCTGCATGAATTCCAGAAAAGGTTCGGCGCGTTCAAAGCGGACGAGTTGCACTTTTCCGGCGGCGATCAAATGGCATTCAAGCTCGAGCATCACGGTCACGAGAGGACCGTGACTTGCGGCGATCATGGCGACCCTGAGCGTGTCGGGAAGGTTCGCCATGAGCCGGTTATCCGATTCCAGTTTTGATCGGTTCGTCCACCTCGAGCGGTCCCAAATCTGGGTACGCTTCGTTTCGGGAACGAAAATGTTCGGCCTCGCGTGGGTACAACCATTCGTACTCGAGGCGGGTTAACAGTTCTGGCTCGAGACGCGGCGCGTCGTACATTCCGGCTTTTGCGCGTTGGCGTTGCGCCTCGAACAAAATCACGGCGGCGGCGACCGAAACGTTCAGGCTCGAGACCATGCCCATCATTGGCACAATCACGTTGTGATCGGCGAGGTCGGCGGCCTCGGGCGTCAGGCCCCAACGTTCGGCCCCAAGAAGCACGCAGCTTGGCCGGGTGTAATCGACCTCGCGGAAATCCACGCTTTGTTCGGACAGGTGCGTAGCGATGATCTGCATTCCTCGAGATTTCAATTCTGTGATCGCCTCGAGCGTGTTGGCATGAACCCGCAACGGCACCCATTTGTCGGCGCTGGCACTCGTGTCATTAAAGGTTGGCACGCGACCGTACAGCGCAACGCAGTGCGCCTCGAGCACTCCGACCGCATCGCAGGAGCGCAGAATCGCCGAGAGGTTGTGTGGCTTGTGAACCTGCTCAAGCAAAACGGTTAAATCGGGTTGGCGTTGCTCGAGGACATGACGGACTTTGCTGCGTCTGGCGAAAGTCATCGGCCCATCGATCCACTCGAGTATCCACTCAACTGGCCCTTGGCAATTGAGGTCATCCAGCCCCGAGCGATCACGCTCAGGGGAATGACAACGAAGCCGATCAGTCCGCCCCAGAAAATGCCATTGACGGTACGCAGCAGGGAAATAATCATTGGCGTGTGATAGTGCGCGAACGAATCGATGATCGATCCTTGGCCGATCACTCCAGCGATCAAGAGCAGGTTCGAGAACCACAACGGCCAACCTCGAGCCGTACCGAGCAGCGCGGCGGGATGCAGCAAGAGTTCTTTGGTGCGTGGTCGAATGATTGAGTCTTGCAAGGCGGCGCGGACTTTGGCTTCGGTGGCGCTGACCCCAACGCTGGGTGTGTTGCCTCGTCTCGAGAGCACCAGCGCAATCGCCGCGAGTGCGATCAGCGCCAGTCCGAGCGTCCCGAGGTTGATCTCGGTGTTCCAAAGATCTCGTAGGGTTTTGCGAATGTCCTGATTGGGCAGCATCGCCAGGGCAAGCAGCAGCGGCGGCAGGGCGAGCGTCAAGGCCACCCCACGGAAAGGCTCGAGGGTCAGGACTTCATTGCGTGACGTGCCGAGAGCAGCCACAAAAAATGCGCCCATAATCGTGATGAGTGTCGCCTTAAACCACGAGACCGGCGTTTCTCGAGCGAGCGCAAATCCGAGCGTTGGGAAGACGCAGGCGGCCAGCAATGCCACGCCCGAGAATCCCATGCCGCCCGCAACCAAGCACACTCCGAGCGTACCGATAGCGACCAGTCCAGCGATCCAGACGCTCGAGAAACACGTGGCGAGCAAGGCCAGTCCGAGCACCGGTCCGACCACGCTTAGGCGGCGCAACGTTGGGTTTGATGCGAACTCGAGCGGACCGGGTTTGCCGAGTTTGAGTTGCGCCTTATCGAGCCCAATCTTGATTTGTTTCAGGAATGTCTCAGTGTCGTCAATCTTCAAGAAAGGCCGGATGTACAACAGGCGATGGTTGCGTTCTCGAGCGGCGAGCACGAATTTACTGGCGACCTCTTCGGGTTGCAGCAACGCCTGCCATTCTGGGCGGATCGCAAAGACCCGCACGGTCGGGTTGACCTTGGTGATGACATCGATGCCCGCCTGTTCGGTGGATTCGACCAGACCGGTGATCGTGCTGACTGTTCGTTTTTGAACCTTCTCGAGTTTCGCCTCATTTGCCGAACCACTGACCGAATCGCCACATAAATCAGATACGGAAC
>JAYURE010000922.1:0-7170 GCA_043756345.1 Deinococcales bacterium
CTCAATTGCCTGGCGAGCAAAATCGTGCTGATCGCCTTGTAAAACGTGTACGCAGGCCCGCCAAGCAAACCCGCCTGTTGCCCGGTGACAATCACCCTCGAGGTTGGATGCGCCAACGATTTCACGGCCTCGAGTGCCACTTTCGGTGCACCGATGCGCTTCTGATACGCCTCGAGCGCCGCGCTTAAAGCCGCACGGTCTGCTGGATGGGTGTTCTCGAGCGCCCCGACCAGATCACCCGCTGCAACACGGTGAAAATCGCGCAGCAAACCAGAACGAAAAGCCTCCAGCGGGCTCATCGGCGGGCTCGTGGCGGGAATGGCAACAGAATCAATTTGGGTCACAGAAGCCTCGAGAAAAACACAAGATATGAGATTCTACGGGCCAAACGGGGAAACCAGAGTCTTCCAGACAACGCTTCAGACCAAACCGGCGTACACCTGCTCGAGTTTCAAGGTTGCATCCAAACACGGAATGCTAATCTCGCCATCGGCCTCGAGAAATTCGACCTGCCAACCGTCCAGGCCGCGTTTGTAGACAATGGCGCTGCGTTCATTCTGCCGAAGCATCACATAGCGTTGCAGGCTCGGCAATTTCAGGTACTCCTCGAGTTTGGTCGCGGCATCGCTTGGATGCTCGGATTGAACCTCGAAGAGGGCGCAAGGCTCGAAGACCACATACTCATTGGTGCTTGATTCGCAGGTGACGATCACGTTCGGATAACGGAAACTGGTCAGACCGGTCCGCAATTTGATGTTGAGTGCGAACACATCACAACCTCGAGACTCAGCGATTGGTCTGAGCGCAACAAGAATGTTCCCAACGATGTTGTTGTGCCGTATCTTCTCGTCGAGCATTTGTCGCAACTCGCCATTAACGTACTCGTGACGAACCTCGGAATGCTTTTCAGACTCGAGGTATTCGTTGACCGTCATGCGGGCTTCGGCTGACATTTCGGCTCGAGTGTAGCACCCGGACTGGCAATAAAAACGCGGGAGTCTAGCATTTTGCTACCCGGCAACTCAAGGCTCGAGGTTACGTTTGGGCCTGGTTTTCACCTTTATGATTTCGCCCTTTACATAGCACCTGGCAAAGCAGTATTCTTGTTCGTTGATCCAAATCCGACTCCCAAATGGGCGCAGAAACACTGTCACAGCCGAGGTAAACCAATGAACAACAAACTGATCGTTCGCGGCGCTCGAGAACACAACCTCAAAAATGTCACGGTCGAACTGCCCCGAGACCAATTCATCGTTTTTACTGGCGTGAGCGGTTCCGGCAAAAGCACACTCGCGTTTGACACCGTGTACGCCGAAGGTCAGCGCCGTTATGTTGAAAGCCTGAGCGCCTACGCCCGTCAATTCCTCGGGCTGATGGAAAAACCGGACGTGGACAGCATCGAAGGCTTGTCCCCGGCGATCAGCATCGATCAAAAAACCACCAGTCACAACCCACGCAGCACCGTCGGCACCGTCACCGAAATTCACGATTACCTGCGCCTGCTGTTCGCCAGGGCGGGCATCCCGTACTGCCCGGATTGCGGTCGCAAAATCGAACGGCAAAGTCCGACCGAAATCACCGACAAGCTCTTGCAAAAACCTGAGGGCACCAAAGCCATCATCGCCGCGCCGATTGTGCGCGGACGCAAAGGCGAGTACCGCAAGATTTTTGCCGACCTGAAAAAAGAGGGATTCGCCCGAGTCCGCGTGGACGGCACGATCCTGGAAATGGAAGATGCCGAAAAATTGAAACTCGAGAAATTCGAGAAACACGACATCGACCTGGTTGTGGATCGGATTGCGATTCGTGCGAGTGATCGGTCACGCATTGCCGAAAGCCTCGAGCTTGCACTGCGCAAAGGCGAAGGACTGGCCCGAGTGCTGTACTTGGATGACGGCAGCGAAGAATTGTTTTCCGAAAAATTCGCCTGCCCCGAACACGGCAGCGTTTTAGAGGAACTCGAGCCACGATCATTCTCGTTCAACAATCCATATGGTGCCTGCCCGGTCTGCACAGGATTGGGATACCGCCTCGAGTTTGAACCAGATTTGGTCGTCCCAGACGAGACGCTCTCGATTGCCGCCGGAGCGATTGCGCCCTGGAAAGGACGCGATGGCGAAACGATTTACTACTGGGATCGCCTTCGCGCCTTGGCCGAGCACATGCAGTTCGATCTGAAAACACCGTGGAAAGATTTGACTGCCGAAATCCGGCAGGCCGTGCTCTTTGGTGTGCCGGAACCATTCGAGGTCGTCTACCGTCGTCAAGGCAAAGAAACCTTCCGTTTCAACGCCGAATACGAAGGCGTGATGGCGAACCTCGAGCGGCGTTACAAAGAAACCGAATCCGAATTCATCCGCGAGAAGATGCAAGAAATGATGAACCTCAAGCCGTGCCCAAGCTGCAACGGCACACGCTACAAACGCGAAATTCTGGCCGTGCGTGTCGCCGGATTGAACATCGCCGAAGCCTCGAGCCTGCCGGTCTTGGAAGCGAAACGATTCTTCGGGGCGCTGGGGAATTCAGAGGACGCAATCCGCGAGGGCGAAAGAATTCTCGAGAATTCAATCGCGCAACGCTCCGGCAAGCAAGGCAAAAGCGGTGGTGTTGCCAAACCACGCACCGCCGATGGCCTCTCGAATTTCGCCTTGCAAATCGCCGCACCAATCATGCGTGAAGTCAACTCGAGACTCGGATTCCTCGAGAATGTCGGCCTCGAGTATTTGACGCTGGACCGCACCGCCAACACGCTTTCCGGTGGTGAGGCGCAACGCATTCGCCTTGCGACCCAAGTCGGAAGTGGCTTGACCGGCGTGTTGTACGTGCTCGACGAACCGAGCATTGGATTGCACCCCAAAGACAACGAACGCCTGATTGGAACCTTGAAACGCCTGCGAGATTTGGGCAACACCCTGATTGTGGTTGAACACGACGAAGACACGATCCGAGTCGCCGATTGGGTCGTGGACCTCGGGCCTGGCGCGGGCGTTCACGGTGGACATGTCGTATCCGAAGGCACACCAGAATTCATCGCCAACGATCCTGGCAGTCTGACCGGCGCGTACCTGCGTGGCGAAAAATTTGTGACCGTGCCCGAGAAACGCCGCAAAGGAAATGGGAAAAACTTGCGCGTGCATGGCGCTCGAGAACACAACCTCAAGAATGTCAACCTGAGCATTCCGCTCGGCACGTTGACCGCGATCACCGGACCATCGGGTTCGGGCAAAAGCACGCTGGTTCACGACATCCTTTATGCGGTGCTGGCCCGAGAACTCAACCGTGCGAAAACCATGCCCGGCAAGTACGACAAGATGGACGGCCTCGACAACCTCGATAAAGTCATCCAGATTGACCAAGGCCCAATCGGACGCACACCACGCAGCAACCCAGCCACGTACACCGGCGTGTTCACCGACATTCGAGACCTGTTCACTCGAGCACCTGAGGCCCGCAAACGCGGTTACGGCCCCGGACGATTCTCGTTCAATGTCAAAGGTGGACGCTGCGAAGCCTGCGGCGGCGACGGCACCGTCAAAATCGAAATGAACTTCCTGCCCGATGTCTACGTCTCCTGCGAAGTCTGCAAAGGCGCACGTTACAACAAAGAAACGCTCGAGGTTCGCATCAAAGGCAAAAACATTGCCGAAGTCCTGAACATGACCGTGGACGACAGCCTCGAGTACTTCGCCAACATTCCCGCCGTGTACCGCAAAATGGAACTGATGCAAGATGTCGGCCTGGGTTACATCCGACTCGGGCAATCATCGCCAACGCTTTCGGGCGGCGAGGCGCAACGGGTTAAACTCGCTAGCGAACTTGGCAAACGCGCCACCGGAAAAACCATTTATATTCTGGACGAACCGACCACCGGATTGCATTTCGAAGACGTGCGCAAACTGCTCGAGGTGCTGCACCGACTGGTCGATGCGGGCAATACGCTCGTCGTGATTGAACACAATCTGGACGTGATCAAAACCGCCGATTGGGTCGTGGACCTCGGGCCGGAAGGTGGCGACCGGGGCGGCCTGATCATCGCTGAAGGCACACCCGAAACCGTGGCCGAACACGCGACCAGTCACACGGCACGGTACTTGAAACCCATGCTCGAGCGGGCACCGGGAGCGGTTGGCTGGTTGACAATGGGCAAGGCGAGCAAAGCGGTGAAAGCTGTCAAGGCCGCGAAGCCAACGAAGAAAAAAGTGCTCGAGGCGGCAGGCTAAAATGGCCGCCAGAGACGTGTTTCATGACGTGGTTCGTCGTGCCCTCGAGAAAGAGGATTGGACGATCACGCATGACCCGCTCTCGCTGAACTTCACAGACTTTTCGTTGATGCTCGATTTGGGTGCAAAACGCTTGCTCGGATTTGAGCGTGGTTCGGAACGCATCGCTGTGGAAATCAAAGGCTTTGGTAACGCCTCACGCATTCACGACTTTCACGCCATGATGGGGCAATATCAGAATTACCGGGCGGCACTGGAATTGCGCGAACCAGACAGACAACTGTACCTGGCCGTTCCGCAGGCACTCTTCGATTCCTTCTTTCAAAACGAACTCGTCCAATACTCAATCAAACGCAACAAAGTCGCCATCCTCATCTACGATCACGAAAACGAGGTGATTGTTCAATGGCACTCAAACTAAATCAGGCAAAACGCATCATCCGCGAAGTCTTACAAGAACTGATCGGCAAGGACTCGAGAGGCATCATTCACTACGATGCGATCTTTGATGATGAACATGGACGCTACCAGGTGCTTTCCATCGGTTTTGAAGGGCTCCGGCAAGTCATTCACCCACTCGCCTATCTGGAAATCAAAGATGGTCTGATCTGGCTACACGCCGACAACACCGACTACGGCATCGCCGAAGAACTCGAGCGTCAAGGCATCGGCAAAAATCAAATCGTGCTTGGTTTTCAACCTCCTAGCGTGCGCCAATACACAGACTACGCGACCGGTGAACCAACCGAAAAGAAATCCCTCGAGACCGCCGCCGATTAACCAAAACCCAAACATGTTCCGCTACACTCGAGCCAGTAGCGGAACACAACCCAGGAGGTTCAAGTGGCACAAACAACGCAACGCATCACCGTCACGGCCTTCTGGGATGCTGAAGCCAGCGTTTGGGTCGCAGAATCCACCGACGTGCCCGGTCTGATCACCAAAGCGGCAACCCTGGAAGCACTCAGCACGAAACTCGAAACGATGATCCCAGAATTACTCGAAGCGAACGGCTCGAGCCTGCCATTGAACGCGCAGATTCATCAATCATTCTGATTCGCTACACTCGAGGTATGCCAATGCTCACCGATCAACGCCCAATCACCTGGCAGGACGTGCTGGACGACCCCAGCCTGAAAAACCTGCCGTACAAAATTGAGTTGAACCGCAGAGGCCAAATTGAAATGAGTCCCGCCACAAACCTGCACAACATCTACCAAATCGCCATCACCGATTTACTGCTCGAGTTCGCAGCGCACGGCAAGCGGTTTCAGGAATGCTCGATTGAAACCAGCAACGGCGTGCGCGTCGCCGATGCGGTCTGGTTAAGCAAAGACTTTCTGGCACTGCATGGTCGCGTCACACCGTACACTCGAGCACCAGAAATCTGTATTGAAATCATCAGCCCATCCAATACAAATGAGGAAATGCTCGAGAAGATCGGCCTGTACCTCGAGCGTGGCGCACTGGAAGTTTGGACCTGCAACCTGCAAGGCGAAATCAAGTTTTTTGATGCGAATGGAATACTCGAGCAATCCAAGCTCGTGCCCAGATTCCCGACGACGGTCACACTCGAATAAGGCATGGATGCCCTCAGCGAGGAACTGATTGCCTTCATCGTGCGGGCCAAAGCCAACACCTGGAATGGGAACGCTCAAGCAAGCCTCGCGTACCGGCCCGGTTCTCGAGATTTGCAATATCACGAAACTGATCTGGCCTACATGGACAGTTATTTTGGCAGCACCGATTTTCTAGGGCAGGAAGTCGTCTGGCAAAACGGCACACCAATCTGGGCGATGAATTACCACGGTCGAATTTTGCGACCTGATCTGTACGATGGTGCTGAAGCTGGAGCGACCAGTCAAATTGGACGCGGCAAGGTCTACGCGCTGCAAACATTCTTGGGCGAGTACGAATTTGCGCTCGAGCATTCCGTGTTTCGCATGAGCACAACCGGGGATGCCGCTGGGTTTTCAGGCAGCGAATGGCATGAAGTTGATGGCGTGATTGCGTACCGATTCGATTTTCATGGCGGGTTGATCAGGTCGTGATCAACTCGAGCGGCAAATGCAAGGTTCGATTCGTGTACGGCACGAACACCTGCCAGTCATTCTCGCGGACATTGACTCTGGTGATTCCGGTGTTGAAACAATCCAACGCGAACTGATCGGGTTGCGGAATCCCGAGCACGACACCCATGAACCAACGGTGAAACCAGCCGTGACTGACGATGGCAACACGATCTGTTTCATAGCCGTGACGGTCCAGTAATTCCTGCCAAACCTGCCGCGCTCGAGCCATCGTCTGCTCCGAAGTCTCTCGAGGTTTGGACTGCCACCAACCGTTCTCGGCCCAGTGCTCTGGCAAGCACACCTCTGGAAAACGATTCTGAAAATACGCCCGGTCACGACCCGGCAAGCCAACATGCTCACCGGCTGGATTGCGTTGCGTGAAACCACCATCCTCGAACCAATCCGGCCAGACCTGCAACTCGAGCTTCGAGGATTTTGAGATTGGCAAAGCGGTTTGAATCGCTCGGGTCATTGGACTGGTGTACAAATGCGTGATGCCGTGACCATCGCTTTCGGGCACATCGTTCATGCTGGCAAGATGCGCGGCCAGCAGTTCGGCCTGAAGAAAACCAAGCTCGCTCAGGTCAGGATCGGGCGTGTATGCCGCTCGAGATTGCGTGGTTTGCCACAGGACATTGTTGATCGATTGTCCATGCCGAATGAAGTACAAACGCATGAAAAGAGTATTTCACGTCTCGAGCAGTTGGGTTGACACGGTTGTTCTGAACTGCTTCAACGGGATTCTTGATTCCCAAACCAGCGTTCGTAAATTTTCTGGTACACATCTCCGTTCGTGAAATCCAGTACCCTGCGGTTCACGGTTTCCCGAAGCACACTGCCGGGTTGCAAGGCGATTCCGTAAAATTCACGTTTGAAAA
>JAYURE010000923.1:0-7168 GCA_043756345.1 Deinococcales bacterium
GCCAGTTTTTTCATGCGGTCCTTCGGCAGGCGAAGATCGAGGTGCGACGTAAGGCCATGAATGCGAGTATGTCGAACGTTGCCATGAACATCGACATGGCAAAACTGAAATTCAATGCGACGTACAAACCGGTGATGCCCAACCAGAATGCGGCCATTTTCATGATCACTCCTCTTCGCAGGTCAAACCAGAGTTGAATCCCGCCGCTCGCCCAGACGAGTGCTGTACAACCGTTGATCTCCTCAAGTTCGGCGAGCATGGCGTTGGCGTATTTGCGGTGTTTCTCGGGCAAGTGTTGACTGATTGTTTTTAGGATTGCCCGTGAGATAGTGTTGGCAATTTGTTTCATACCGTTCTCGGTTCGAGCTTGAATTGGCTCGAGGTTTGGGCGCGTTCTTTGGCGAGTGCCAGTCCGTCGGGCGTCAGGCGGTAGGCGTGGCGTGCGGGTCGGCCTGGTTTGCTCGGCTCGAGCCATTCGGATTCGAGGTGGCCTTGTTCGCTCAGGCGCATCAGGATTGGGTAGAGCGTGCCGGATTTCAGGCCGGTGCGTTGGGACAGGTCATACCCGTGATGCCATTCCTCGGCATGCTCGAGAAGTGCGGCGAGTAAGTTCAGGGTTTGGGCGGAGATGTTCTGTTGGCGTGGCATGTTTAAAGTCTACATAGATTGAGTTTATTGTCAAGCGCAACCACAAGCCAAACAAAAACCTCGAGCCGGAGGAAAGACTCGAGGGTTGGAAACGGTTTTTTCGTTACGCTCGGGTGACGAGCGCCTGATTTTCTTGCGCTTGACGCAACAGGTTGCGCACCAGAATCAACAAATGTTTGGCCGAGATCGGTTTGTCGATCACCTTGTCGGCTCGGGCCAGGATCGCGCCGTCTTTGGTGCGTGGGTCCAAGGCTGGTGCGAGCACAATCACTGGAACGTGCTTGAATCGCGCCATGCGCTTCAGGCGTCCGCACAACTCGAGGCCGCCCACTTCGGGCAGTTCTGAATCGAGCAACAAAATGCTTGGCGTGCTGGCCCGCAGGTGTTCAACGGCTTGCATGCCGCGCAGTGCTCCGCTGAAAGCAAACTCGGCGGCTGGGAATGCCACCTCGAGCAGGCTGTGAACGTAAGGATCGCTGTCGGCAAGGTAAATGGTTGGAAGTTGGCTCATGAGGTTCCTCCGAAGGGGCGCACATGGGCGCTCGCAGTTCTGAGGACATTGTGGAGGGTAGTGATTAAGCTCAGCTTTACAAGAATGAGTTTTCTGTAAGAAATCTGTCAGGATTCTCGAGTTCGCAGTTCAACACCGGAAGTCGGCCGACACGAGACTCAGCCGAACCTCGACCCCAGCATCTCGAGACCAGCATCTCGAGCCCAGAACCTCGAGCCAGCAACTCAGGGCTTCATGCGCTCACTCGAGTCAATCACAATCGTCACCGGCCCATCGTTCTCGAGTGCCACTTGCATATCAGCCTGAAAAATCCCAGTTTGCACCTCGAGATTCTCGTTGCGCAAGAGTTCGCAAAAGGTTCCGTACAAACGTCGCCCATCGTCCGGTGCCGCCGCATCAATAAAACTTGGACGGTTGCCATCTCGAGTGTTCGCGTACAACGTGAATTGCGAAACCGCCAGCACCGCACCATCAACCTGCTCGAGCGACAGGTTCATCTTGCCCGCGTCGTCATTGAACACGCGCAGCTTGGCGATCTTGCGGGCCAAGTACGCGGCATCATCAACCGTGTCGCCACGTTTGACACCCAAGAGCACCAGGAAACCTCGAGCGATCTCGCCAACGATTTTCTCGTCCACCGTCACGCTGGCCTGTGAGACACGCTGAATCACGGCCCTCACATCAGGTCCCGACTCGAGGCATTCGCTGCGGCCTGAGCCTCAGACGAGGCGAGCAATTCACGCAAACTGCTGATGCCAGTGGTCAGAACCATCGCCTCTTCACGATCCAGGTTTCCCCGCGTTTTGCTGGCAAGCGATTCGAGCAATCGCAAACTGCGTGTCGCCAACGCACGACGCTTCTCGAGGTCATCCATCAAACCATCTCGGGCGAGGCGTCCAGTCAGAACGTTCAACTGACCCATCGCGGCCTCGGCGCTGGCGGTCACGGATTGAATCAGGCCAATAAAATCTTGATCGGGCATAAGGGCAGGTTAAAGGTTAAAGGGAAAAGTTGAAAGTCATCCCGCTCGATCTCGAGGGCAGGCTCGAGGATTCGGCTAAAACAATCCGGTCTGTTCCGGCTCGACATTCAATTCCACATCCGGTTTCGGACCCAACTTCTCGAGTTCGGCTTTGACGGCCTTGATGTCCTGCCAGGTCAACCATTTCGGCCCGCCAACATCACGGATCGGATTGCGCAACAGGTACGCCGGATGAAACATTGGCAGAACCGGAATCGGTAGGTTCAGTTTCTTGAACGTGCCCCATTGCCCTCGAGCCCGCGTGATGCCGGTGGTCGATTGCAACGCCCATTGTGTCGGCACGTTACCCAAAGTCACGATGATTTGTGGGCGAATCAGGCGAATCTGATCGAGCAACCAATGCTCGCAACTGGCGATCTCGTCCGCTTCCGGGTTGCGATTTCCCGGCGGGCGACACTTGACCATGTTGGCGATGTAAACCGATTCTCGAGGAATCTGTGCCGCCGCCAAAATCTGATCCAGCAATTGTCCAGCGCGACCCACGAATGGAATGCCAGAACGGTCCTCGTCCTCGCCAGGACCTTCGCCAATAATCATCAAATTCGCGTTTGGGTCGCCAACGCCAAAGACGACGTTCTTGCGCGTTGCTGCGAGCTTACAGGCCATGCACTCGCCACAGGCTGCGCCCAACACCTCGAGATCGGTCATGCAAGAAGTTTACGAGGCAAACTCGAGAAATGAAAAGAGGGCCGGTCAACTTGACCGGCCCTTGAGCATTACCTGTTCTTACTGTTCGTTGGTTTCTTCTGGAGCGGGAAAACGCCGAATGATCTCGTTCAATGTTCCGACAAGCACCGCCGTCAAGACCAACGTCACCAGCATTTGCTGACGGCCCGGATCGGCAAAATACCCATCTGGCCAAGGCAATTGACCTCGAGCGATCAAGTCTGTTGCGCCCGCAAAGGCGATCACGCCAAGGACGATTCCGGTCAGGTTGGGCAGGCGACGGGCGGTTTGGGATTGGTGACGGCGTTGCATCAGACGCATATGCTGCGCATTCAACTCCTGTGACTGTCACGGAAAACTTTCATGATTGCACCTTTATTCCCTCGTCTTTGGTTTGGTGGCTCGAGTGAAACGGTCTAACCGAAACGGCTTACCCAAGACGCGCTGAAATCTGTAGGGTGGGTGCAGCCCACCCTACAAAGGCTTGCCCAAGACGCACTGAACGTTTTCTCAGCCAGTTTGCTCGAGCCTCAGGCATGATGCAGTGGTGATGTCTCGTCTCAAACTCTCAGCCCTCGCGCTTTTGGTGCTGATCATCGCCAGCCTTCTGGTCGAACCACTACAAGTCACCGCTCAGACGCCAGCAACGTTTGAGCCTCCAACCTTGAGCGCTCGAGGACCGTACCGTGTTGGCGTGCAAACCATTTCTGTGACCGACATGGCCCGCAACCGAACCCTGAAACTCGAGGTTTGGTATCCGGCGATTCTGAACGCAGATCAGGAAAAAACCGAGTACCGTTCGCAAGTTGGCAAAACCAACTACGTGCTGCCTGGACGCGCTGGCCGTGACGCACCCATCCTCGAGACGGTCAGCAAGTTTCCGTTGCTGGTCTTCAGCCACGGGCAGCCGGACAACCGCATGCAAACCGCCGATCTGCTCGAGCATCTGGCCTCGCAAGGATTTGTGGTCGCGGCGATTGACCACACGGGTTCGACCAACGCCGATGTCACGGTGCTCGCGTATGCCGATGGTCTCGTTTACCGTCCGCAAGACATCCTCTTCGTGATGGGCGAGATTCCCAAACGATTTGCCAATGCCGATGCCAATAAAATTGGACTGGTAGGCTTCAGTTACGGCGGTTACTCGAGCTTGAATGCCGCTGGGATCGGCTTAGATACCAATCACACGCGAGCCTACTGTGCCGGTTTGCCCCTCGCATTCTTCCCCTGCGCGATGCTGCCATTCCTGCCCGGACTCGAGGCGCAACGTGGCGCGAGCATCGTGCAAGCCGATCCTCGAATCAAGGCGGTGTTCGTGATGGCCCCATACGGCGGGCTGTGGTTGTCCGAATCACAACTCGAGACCATGCATGTCCCATTGTTCGTGGCGGTGGGCCGTGAGGACAATGTGGCCGTGCCCGAACGCGATGCGTTCATGGTCTTCGCCCGTTCCGGCTCGCCAGCAAAATACCTCTTGACGCTCGAGGGGGCAGGGCATCACATTTGGGTCGCCTGTCCGCCCGAAGTGATCGGCACGTCCGATGAGGTGGGTTGCAACGAACCCATGGCCTGGGATCGATCTCGAGCCCACGCATTGACGCAGCATTTCGCCACCGCGTTCTTCAAGCGATTCCTGAAATCTCAAACTGAATTTGATTCGCACTTGACGCGAGATTTGCTGGGCGTGCCAGACAAAACCGGTTTCAAATTCGAGACGCAACAGCCGCAGAAGTAAAAGCCTCGAGCCTCAACTTGTAACCCAAGCCCTGTCCTTAAGGCATGATGGCGGTATGGTCACGTCATGCGAACACGAA
This sequence comes from Deinococcales bacterium, assembly GCA_043756345.1. Taxonomy (GTDB): domain Bacteria; phylum Deinococcota; class Deinococci; order Deinococcales; family JAAFIG01; genus JANOWZ01. Next base: position 4,682 of record JAYURE010000923.1, read on the forward strand.
TTCTTGGATTGCTGTGCGCCGTCTCGAGCCTCATCGTCATCTCTGGAAGCTTCATGACCGAGGCTGCCACGCCCAACCCGGACGCCCGAGGGGAATACCGCGTCGGTGTCAAAACCGTGAAGTTCACCGATGCGACGCGAAATCGACCATTGACGCTCGAGGTTTGGTATCCGGCGAAACTCGAGACCAGCGCAGAAAAAAGCGTTTACAAATCCACGGTTGGCGACACCCCATATTCCGTTCAGGCCCGAGCCGGACGTGACGCGACAGCACTCGAGCCTGCACAAAAATTTCCATTGATTGTCTACTCGCACGGGCAACCCGGCTCGAGGATGCAAGCGCATTACCTGCTCGAGCATCTGGCCTCGCAAGGATTTGTGGTCGCGGCACTCGATCACACCAACTCCACGCACGCCGATGTGACCCAAGAAAGTTACGCCACCGGTTTGATCGACCGACCACTCGACATCCTGTTCGCCGCCACAGAAATACCCAAACAATTCCCCGGAAGTGACGCCAACAACATCGGCTTGCTCGGCTACAGCTACGGCGGTTACTCGAGCCTGAACGCCGCCGGAATCGGCTTGGACAGCGCGAATCTCGCCGCGTATTGCAAACGCACCAACAACGAAGGTCCGTGTTTTCTGCAATCGTTTTTCACGCCACTCGAGGCTGCCCGAGGAGCAAAAGTGGTCAAGGCCGATCCGCGTATCAAGGCCGTCTTCGTGATGGCCCCATACGGCATTCCATGGCTCTCACCGCAAGCCTTTGCCGACATGCGCGTGCCATTATTCGTCGGTGGTGGCAGTGCCGACACGGTTGCCACGTACAGCCGCGACGCGCTCGAGGCATTCAAACTCTCAGGCTCAAAAAACAAGTACCTGTTGACGCTCGAGGCCGCCACGCACAACCCCTGGGTCGTTTGTCCACCCGACGTGAAAGTGAACGCCAAGGATTACGAACGATGCAGCGAACCCAACTGGGATCACGCCAAATCCCACGCGATCACGCAACATTTTGCGGGCGCGTTCTTCGGACGGTACTTGCAGAACAAACCCGAACTCGAGCAATACTTGAGCCCGAAGCTCGCTGGCTTGACGGAGAAGGATCGGGTCAAACTCGAGACGAGGTGAAGGGCAGAGAAAAGTGGAAAGTGGAAAGTGGAAAACCAAGCTTGAGATTCGTGTTTTTGATGTGAGTCGTTTCTTTTCACTTTTGACCCGCCCTTAAATCAGTCCGGCCCGCAATGCCTTAACCGCCGCGTGGGTGCGGTCGCTCGCGCCGAGTTTGGCGATGATCGATTGCACCATTTTCTTGATGGTCTCGGCGGACAGGTTCATGGCTTTGGCGATTTCTTTGTTGGTCTTGCCACGGGCGAGCAGAACCAACGCCTCGTGTTCTCGAGGGGTTAATGCCTCGAGCGATGGGGCTTCGGGAATGCTGGCGACTTCGACCGCGCCGCGCAGCAGGTCGCCGGAGATCAGCACCTCACCATTGGCGGCGTGACGGATGGTTTCGAGCACGTGGGATCGCGGCGCGTCTTTGAGCAGATACCCGCTGGCTCCGGCCCGCAACGCCTCGAGTACGTGGGATCGGGTGGCGTGCATGGTCAGGATGATTACCGTGGTGGTTGGGTACAGTTCTTTGATTCGGGCGGTGGCTTGCAGGCCGTCCATCTCGGGCATGTTGATGTCGATCAGCACGACCTGTGGTTTCAAAAAACCAACCAGTTCGATGGCCTCGAGCCCGTTGTGTGCCTCGCCAATCACGCGCAGGCTGGGATCACCGTCGAGCATTGCACGCAGACCCTCACGGACGACGGCGTGATCGTCGACGATCAGGACGCTGGTGCGCGTGCCGATTTCTGGCGTGCTCGAGCCAGCGTGATTCGGAGCCGTGCCGGTCATTTGACCAACTCGAGCGCGGTTTGTTCGGGCAGACGCACGCGCACGCAGGTTCCGGTGCCGGGGGTGCTTTCAATCTCGAATTTGCATCCGATCAATTCGGCGCGTTTGCGCATGCCCATCGTGCCGACCCCGCCGCGTTCACGTGGTCGTTGTTCCGGGTTGGGCGTGAAGCCCGCGCCGTTGTCGATGACCTCGAGCACCACGTCGCCATCGCGCCGCTCGAGTCGGGCGGTGATCTTGGTTGCCCTGGCGTGACGTTGAACGTTGGTCACGGCCTCGCAGAAAATTCGGTACAGGGTCACGGCAACATGTTTGGGCAATTTCAACGGCTCGAGGCAGGTTTCAACCTTCCAGGATTCCTCGCGGGCTATGCCTTCGAGTCGCTGCTGAATCGTGCCCTGCAATCCCAGAATCTCGAGGTCCGGCGGGATCAGGTCGTTGATGGTTTCGCGCATCTGTCCGACCGCATCGGAGATCAATCGCACGCTGCGTTCGAGGTGCGTTTGGATGCTGTGCTCCTCGGCCTCAGGCAGGGCCATGGTCGATTCGATGAAGCGCATGGCTGAAACCATCGTCTGTG
>JAYURE010000924.1:0-7162 GCA_043756345.1 Deinococcales bacterium
TGCCTTGCGTTACGCCGGACCCGGTAGCGTCGAAATCGCTGTCAAACTCGAGGTTGAATCGCTTTCAATTCAAATGCGCGATCACGGACCCGGCTTAAAAGCCGACGACCTCGAGCGAATCTTTGAACGCTTCTACCAGGCCGATGCGAGCCGCACCCGAGACCAGGCGGGCAGCAAAGGTTCAGGGCTTGGACTGGCGATTGCCCGAGCGATCATTGAAGGACACGGCGGCACGATCCAAGCGAGCAATCACGCGCAAGGCGGTGCGGTCTTCACGGTCACATTGCCTCGGGCCTGAAACGCTACCCGTGATAGAACTTCTGCATGAAAGCCTTGAATCAACTGTTTCTGTTTTCGAGGTGGATCATCCTCGTGCCGGTTTTGGCCCTGCTGGTCGGCTGCGGTTACTTCGCTTGGCTGACCGTGCTCGAGGTGTACAGCGGCATCACCGCTCGAGATACGACGACTGGTTTACTTTCGGTGATTCAGGCGATGGACACCAGTTTGTTGTGCGCAGTCTTGTTCTTGTTTTCGCTCGGGTTGTTCGAGTTGTTCATTGGCGATTTGGAAGTACCCGAAAACCATCCGTTCCGTCGGGCGTTGGTGATTGACAGTTTGGACGATTTGAAAGGCAAGCTCGCCACGGTGATTGTGATGCTGCTGATCGTCAAGTTCTTCGAGAAGGTTCAGGGACTCGAGGCGAAAAATTATTACGACCTGCTGGCGCTCGCGGGTGGCGTGGCGTTGCTGGGTGCTGGGATTTGGTTGACGAAGAAGTGAATCAATCGGTCGCCTCGAGCATGTGTTTGACCCGTTCCGGCAATGCGCCCCGATCCCGATTTGTGACCTCGAGCACGGGTTTCTCGAGTTTCAACGCCAGGTAATTTCGGGACAGCAACTCGAGTTGCAGTCGGGCATCTGGCACGCTCGGATCGAGCGGTTCGGGTTGATTTTTCTTGCGGCCTCGAGAGACGGGTTTGACCAGCAGCATCACCAACGCCTCGAATTGAGAATGGAGATACTCGAGCGCCATGAATTTTGCGCAGGCCAGCGAATCGCCTGTTGCGCCAGTAAAAAGGTTTTCGGCTGGCTCGAGCGCCCGGTCTGGGTTGCGAATCAAGTCCGAACTGGCGCGTCGCACGAAGGCGTTGGTCATCATGTTTTTGCAGTGCGAGCACGTGCCGGGAAATTCGGAGAGTGTGGCGCAGATCGGGCAGGGTTTCCACCCTTTCGCTTGGCGTTCCATTCGTGCCTGCACCATGCCTTCAAAAGCTTTACGGGCCACCGGTGTGATCAAATCCCGAGATTCTTGCGTGATGAATTCGGTGGCATCCTCGAGCATGTTCTCGATTCTGGCGCGTTCTTCTGGTGGAATTGCGGACCGTGCGAGTCTCGAGGTGGTTTTTGCAGCTTTGGGTTTTCGAGATTCAAAGACACCCATTTGAAAGCGCAAATCGGTTGGAGCTTTATCGCCTACCAACTCACGGAAGCGTTCGATAAAAATACTGCGTTGCATCATCAAGAAATTTGCGGCAATCGCATCTTGTGTTTCGATGATCATCACGCCTTCACGCACGATCAAGGCTCGAGTGCTTCGTGCAAGGGCCGCACCCGCAACATCTGCCCAAGCCTCGAGAATTCGTGCTTTACGAACACCACCGGTTAACTTGTGTTGCGCGAAAACCGCCTCGAGTACGTTAGCGACAGCTTTCGTGCCAGTGTTGGCCCGCATTTTTCCATCACGGTCGTAGCGTCTGCGTTGATACTCAGCCATGAGATCTTGGCTTTCCGTAGGGGCGCAAGACTTTGCGCCCGCGAAGCGAGGATGCCTCGAGCGTGAACAAAAAAGCCTCTCGAGGTTGTTGTCTAAAACCTGTTTGGCTGCGAGGGTCACGCATGCGTGACCCCTACGAAAATCGTATTGGTGTTCACGTTTGAACCCGCTCGAGTTTTCCTGTTTCTATCGTGTACAGGCGCGTGGCATTCGCGGGTGCTTCCGTGCCGGTGATGATCGCTTGTGGTGTGCGTGCTGCAAGTTCGAGTAGAAAGTTTCGTCTCGAGCCGTCAAGTTCGGCGGTAAAATCGTCGATCAGTAGAACCGGGGCTTCGCCAAATTTTTCCTCGAACAAATCGAATTCGGCTTTGCGCAACGCGAGCGCAATCGTGCGGGCCTCACCTCGAGAGGCGTAATCGACGGCGGCAAGTCCGGCCAGTTTAATCTCGAGGTCGTCACGGTGCGGTCCTATTGCGGTTGTGCCTCGAGCCAATTCTTCGCGGCGTTTGCCTTGCAAGTCTTGTGCGAAATTCTCGAGCGGTGCGCTTTCAGTCAGGTTGATCTCGAGGGTCTTTCCGTTCGCGGCCAGACCCGTGTGTGCTTCGCTGGCAAGGTCGCGCAGCCTGCTGATGGCTCGCCTGCGCAATTTCATGATTTCAGATCCCAATTCGATCAAGCGTGCATCCCAAACTTCCAGGCTCGAGGTTCCGGCCTGTTCGTGATGGCGCAAAATCGCGTTGCGTTGCGAGAGCGTGCGTTCATAAAGTTGCAAGGCTTGCGCGTATCGCGGCGACATGCGGGCCACCAACGCATCCAGGAAGGCGCGGCGCGTGCTGGGTGAACCGTGAACCAAATCTGCATCCTCGGGGCGGATCAGCACCGCCGAGGCGTGTCGGGCCAATTCGCTCGAGCGCACCCGTGCCCCATCGACCCGCGCTAATTTCTTGCCGGGGGCCAGTCCAACCTCGAGTTTGGTGACGCCATCTTGACGTTCGAGTTCCGCGCCGATGTGCGCCTCACGTTCGCCAATCTTGATCGTGGTTTCGACCCGGCTGACATCCAAGACACCCGTCAAACACAAGAAGATCGCCTCGAGCACGTTCGTCTTGCCCTGCCCATTGCCGCCCACAATCGCGGTTAATCCCGCCCGCAGGTCGAGTTTTCCTGGCTCGAGGTTGCGGTAGTTCAGGGTGCTGAGGGACCGAAGGATCACAAGGCCATTCTACGACTCGAGATGTACGCGCCCGACCTTGCCAAGTAGATCATGCTGGCAGGTCGGGCGCTCGAGATTGGCTTGGCGTTTATTTGAGTTGCAAGATTTTGGCCTTGCTGGGCACGCCAGCGGCGTTCAGGCCGAACAGCATGTAGTAACCGGGTGCATAGGTGTTCCTGTCTGTTGGTGCTGTGGCGGTGTAACTCAGACCTGATTTTTGCAAGCTCGAGGTCAGGTCGTGGATGCGTTGGTCAAAATTCTGTGAATGCGTGACCGATGAAAGTTTGACAAGTGAGGCTTTAGCAATGTCAGTGTCGGTGCTGAAGCTGAATGCACTGCCGTAAGTGATTTCGGTTGGTGCGCTGGCGATCACCGGACGCGTGGCGAGCGTTCCATTCGGGTTGAACAGGTAGGCTGGGGTATAAATTTCGGCGTCTTTGTGAGTGCATGGGCCGTAAATCGGGTCGCTGGAATCGCAAGCCCCAGCACCACCGGAGGACAGAATCCGTCCATCTGGCATCAGCAGGGCAATCGAGTGGTATAGGCGAGGTACGGTCATGCTGGGAAGTTTCTTGAACGCTTGGTTGGGTTTGTTGGAATCCCAGCTTTCGGCGAACATCACTGGATTTTTATTGTCGTTAAATCCGGTGCCGCTGGTGCCTCCGGTGATGATCACTTCGCCATTGGGCAACATGGTCGCATTGTGTTGACGGCGGGCCACGGCCATTGCGGGCGCGATGGTCGGGGTTGGGTTTCCAGTACTGATGGTGTCAGTGTTAATGATCGTGTTGCTGCTAGTAGGTGGAGAGTTGCCGCTGCCACCCGTGACCAGGATTTGACCGGGTTTGAACATCACGCTGCTGCCGTAGGATCGGAATTCATCATCACGTCTGTTAAGTCTGGTCCACTGTCCAGTGCCGCTAACATCCAGGGTACTCATCTCATTTTGCGGTCCAGCGTTGAAAACGAGACCGTTTTTGAGTTGGTACAGCATCGGGTAGTACGCTCGATCTTCGCCAATATCGCCTGTGGTCAGGGTACGTAAAGTGCTCGAGGCGGATTGCCAGATTTGCGGAATTCGGTTATCAACGCCGCCATCTTTATTTGGATCGGTTTCTTCAGTGTAGCCGTTGGCAATCAGCACGTCGCCACTCCCAAGCACCAAAGTAGTTGGATACCAACGGCCTTTATTCGTATTTGGGCCTGCGGTCCACTGTGAGGTCTTAAAATCGTAAGTATTCGTGTGCGGGAACCCTCTGAGGTTGAAGATGTGCCCGCCAACCACCAGCAATTTGCCATCTGGCAGCAATGAATGACCGGCACAGAACATGTTGGTGTGAGTGTTCAGAACGCTGGTTTGCTTGGTGCTGTTTGGATCTGTTTCTGGGTCCCAGAGCCAAGTGACGGTCTCTGTAACTTTTGGTTGACCGTCGATACCGTTGACGTATCCATCGCCTTTGTCGCTACTGTTCCAACTCATGATTTTACCATTCGGCAAGACCACCGCGTGAATCGACACGGTTGGCCAATCGAATTTGGGTTCCCATCGCCCAACATCTGCTGGACTTTGCGCTTGGATCACGCTGGCATTCACGGTTACGGTCGATTTCTTGCTCGGGTTGCTGGTGCTGGTTGCCGTGATGTTGAACGAGCCTGCGGTACTGGTCCTGAAGGTGGCTTTCTCACCGTTGGGAGTCAAGTTGCTGCTGGGGCCGGGTGCCACTGTCCAGGTCAAGCCACGGTCAAACGCGCCCTGTCCGGTCAAAACGGTGCCAAGCACAAGGTCTTTATTCACCGAGGCCGAAATCGGACTGGTCAGGCTGATAGCAACCGATTCGATGATTGGTTGCGTAATGCGTTTGAACTCAAACTGATCGAAACTCGAAATGGTGCCATCGAACGTGATGCGCAAGACGTGCGTACCCTCAGGAATCTCGAGTCCATTGGTGCGAACCTCAATCCAATCGCCGGGTCCTTGATACGGAGTTGGGATTCTTTCCCCGAGTTCCTTGCCATCAAGTTTCAGAAAGTAACCACTGGAAAATGGCGATTTCAGGCGTGTAATCAGGTCATGCTGCCCGCCAGAGGTCACGTTGATGGTGTACTCGAACCAGTCGTCTTTCTCAAGATTCACCAATTCGGCAGTGCCATCGGAGTTGTTTCGCACATCGGCGTTTCTCGAGGCTGGATCGCTGGTTGTACTAACTTTGCCACGGTAAAAGCTGACGCCCGGACCGCCCTCATCGAAATCTTCGGCTTGAATCACACCAGCGACAGCCGAGGGCGTGCCACCAAACGGTTTGCGGCCAGGTTTGGCCGGTGTGGTCTGACAGGCGTTCAGGCCGATCAAGGCCACCAGAATCACGGGGAAGAACCGTGTGTGCGTTGTCCAAGTTCGAGATTGAGTATGCATGTGAAATCCCCTTCGTGCCGTACAACGGTTTGCATCCAGACTAATCGCGTGGCTTTAGCCCACATAAAAAATGTTCGGGCCAGCAAACCATGCAAAACAAAAAATCGACCCGAGGGAAATCACACTCGAGCCTGGATTTCTTATTGTTCTAACGATGTTAAAGAAACGTTAAAGCAGTGCGCCGCGTTGCTGCATTCTTTGCGCAAAGATCAGGAGCGTGATCGTCACGAACACGAGCATTAAAAGTACTTGCGGCAGCATCGACATCAGGTTCTTGGCTCGAGTTGCGCGTCGCCATACGGCCCATACGCCCATGCCAAGCCCGAGGTACGTCAGCACGACTTGAATCGGAAAAATATTGTCCAACCTCGAGACGGGCGGCAATTGCGGGGTTGCCAATGGTAATCCCAAGCGTTGCAGTGCAATGATCGAGTTCGGCCAGAGCATCGCTTGCCCGGTCAGGAAGTGGTACAGGTAGTGTCCGCCCCAAACCATCAAGGTCAGTGGCAGTAAGACTGGAGCCCAATCGCGCAGTGAACCTTTTGAAACTCGAGCCGCGAGCCAAGTCAGACCGACACCAGCTCCGATCCCGCCCAGTTGAATGATCGCCAGCAGCAGCCCCTCATTGCGCGTTCCAAGCACGCTCGAGAGCCACGCCGCGAGCGCGTAAAAACCTGGAACCATCGCAAAAGCATTGACCAACCCCGCCCAAGCCAGCACCGTCACAAACAAGGCCCAATCCGCTTTCGGCCTCGAGTGCTCGGCCTCCTGCACTGGACTGCGCACAGTCAGAGCCACGTTGCCATACGGGCAGGCACGAACGCAATTCAGGCAGAGGGTGCAATCGGTATTCGTGGTCATGGTCGGCACAAACAAATCGGTTTCGCAACCTGGAAATTGACCAAGCGCTCGAGGTTTGGAATCCAACATCGGCAACTCGAGCATGATGTGATCGGCACGGTTCCCAAGAATTGGGGCTCGAGCAGTCGCGGTTTCCTCGCGTCCATTCAGACAGTATTTTCCTTCGCAGGAATCGCAAACGTTCGGGTCGGTTGCGGTGATCTGTGTGGGGCTCGCAGCGGACAGCGCGAAATTAAAATTCCCCAACGGACAGACATACTTGCAAAACGTGCCCGCCGAGAAAAACGTATCCACCAACAATGCCGCCGCGAAATAACCAACGATCCACCAGGCGGTCAAGTACGGCCATTGCCAGAGGTCAAAAAACTCGTAAGCGAACAAATAGGCGACTGTCAAACCCAGCATCAAATACTTGTTGCGCAAGGCTCGAGGCCACTCGAATTTTGGTAAAAAACGCGACAAGAATTTTGATGGGCCTCGGGTCAGCATCAATGGACAGGCGGCGCAAAACAAATTTCCGAAAATCGCCAGCGCCACCGCGACCAAACCACGGTAATGCAACCAGACGGCGACACCAGCAACATTGACATTGGCATTCTGCCGCCCAGTAAAACCGTCATACACGGACAAGAAGGCCACGAACAACAATGGAAGTTGCAGCACCAGCCTCGAGTATCGCCAACGCAAAAACGACCCGATCAGCGGCAACCGCAAGACATCAAAACGTTGCGAAGCTCGAGCGGGCATTGTGCTGTTCATGCACGAACCTCGAATGTGATGGGTTTCCCGTAGGGGCGCAGCATGCTGCGCCCTGCGAAGCGAGATGAGGATTGATAGAACTTCTGATTCCAGCCATGTCGGTGAAGTCCATTGGTTGTACTGGCGAGGGCGAAGCATGCTT
>JAYURE010000925.1:0-7147 GCA_043756345.1 Deinococcales bacterium
GGGTCGTGCAATACGAATCACAAGAACAGGCACTCGAAGACATCAAACGTCATGCCATCGCACGCAAAAGCAAAGCGTAATGCTTGCCTACGAACTGGCACAACGTGCCAAAGACGACCTTGCTGACCTGTGGTTGTTTCACGAATCGCAATCCGTTGCCCTGGCAGACCAGCACGTTGCTAAAATATTTGCTGAACTTGAAACCCTGGTTTTGTTCCCAAACATGGGTCGTGCTCGAGACGATTTGCGGCCTGGGTTGCGCGTCTGGCCTTGTGATCGCCAACTGATTTTCTACATCAACGCTCGGGATGGTTTAAAAGTTCAACGTGCACTTCACGGTCATCGAGACATCGAAGCCATGTTTGCCGATCAAGACTGATTCACCTGCTCACTCTCGAGTGGCAACCAGCGTGAACAAACCTGGAACGTGATCCGGGAAACCCCAACCGGGCGTTTCCTCGAGCGTTTCGATTCTGAATCCGTTCTGCGCAAAAGCCGTCACGATCTCGCCGAGTTGCCAAACTCGAGTCAGGGATGGCGGGGCTTGAATCTCGGTGAATGACTGATACGGCACTTGTCCAGGATGCGGACTGGCATCAAAGTAATCACGATCCGCCATGACCCGAACACCCGATGGCTCATCCTCGAGTTTGGTCAGGAGTTTCGAGCAGATCGGATGGAAATCATTGACCACGAAACGCGAACCGGGTTTCAGCATCGCGTGAACTTGCTGCGCCAGCGCAGGCAAATCCATGAAGTAATGCAGGATGCCCAATTCCATCAGCAACAGATCAAAACTGTGATCACTCGAGTCGAGCACCATGAAATCCGTGACGACATACTCGAGGTTCACACCCGCCGCGAGCGCGAGTTCTCGGGCGTACTTGGCGTTCGATTCAGAAATGTCGAACACAGTCACGTCCGCACCCAACAACGTGAGGGCCACCGCCACTTTGCCCCTCGAGCCGAGCGGATTGGCGACCCGCTTGCCGGTCAAATCCCCGAGGTGTTTGAGGACCCGCTTCAACGTCAGGGCCGGATCGCGTTGGATCGTCGCGGCGACTGTTTCGGGCGAACCGCTCTCAATCAGCCATGCCTCGTATGCGCCCGTGTTCCAAGCGGCTTGGTTGATGGCGCTCATTTCGGATTGATTCATGTTTGACCTCGAGAACGCGCATTGTGCCTGATGAGGCAGATAAACGCAAGTGATCTCGAGAAGCGTCTGCGTTTTGCGAGTAGGGCTGAAATCGTTGGGAGTTCAGCCGGGACTCACCCAAAAAGCGATGGTACTTCCTCACGCTTTCGGGCAAGAGATTTCCATGCAACCCGAATCACATCTCGAGTTTGGGCATCTACGGTTTCGAGCAATTCTGACAGCAGTTGATTCTCGAGTGCATTCGCCAATGCCGTCAAATTGATTTGATTCAAACGCTCCTTGGTGATGGGCCGTTTTTCATCCCAGAAAACGATGGACCGCAATACATCTTGAGTTTGGCTCGAGTTGAGAATTGCGTGAATCACTCGGGCTTGGGCTTCGGATTGGCATGGCAAGAAATAGCAGGTGTCATCGAAAACCACGGGCTTGCCTGCCACTGGACCAATCAGAGAAAACTGCGGGATTTTGTACATTCCAGAAATGGCAACTTTCCAATTTCCAAAACTGTACTCGCCCACGCCGAAAATACTGAATGGCGGATTGTTCTTGTAAATCGAACTGCCTCGAGCCTCGAGTGCGTCACAGTTGGCATTCAGGTACGCCCAGGTTTTTGGCACGGTCTGCTCGAGCATGTGTGTGGGTTCGCCGATAAATCGTTGCGGCACGAGCATGAATGCCCGGTTGATTTGGGTGCGCGAGTTGCCCAGATCAGAGCTTTTGAACATCGGGAACAGATGCGTCGTCTCGAGGTCCACACGTTCGCCCAAACCGTTCTCGAGGTGTTCGCCAGTCGTCCAGAGTTCCATGACTTTTGCCGCGTCGTGTTTGATGCCGCTGCGCCATTCGATGGGGCTTGGACCAATAAAATCCTTGGCTCGAGCGTGCGCGTGCGTGTCGGCGATCAGTTGTGAACCTTCAAAGCCGATGCTGTGGCTGGGTTGGCTGGCGTTCAAGTGCTCGAAAATTTGGGTGGTGTAATCGGGGATATCTCGAGTGCCATCGCAGTAAAAAACGCAGGCATCCACCGCCGCACCAAATTCGCGTTTGGCGTCGATTGCGTACATGGCGGCGCTGCAAATCCCAAGGCGTTGTCTCGAGGCGTACTGCAAGAGTTTACGGGCAACCGCCGTTTTGACGATCATGGCGAGGGTGTTTTCCGTGCGACTGATCCGTTCGAGCAGGCGTTGCAAAATGGCCTCTGAAAGATCGAAATTGCTTTTTCCGGTCATCGCATCGAGTCCGTTGAAACCTTGCTGCGTTTGTTTGCTCGGCAGATTCGTGCCGCCACTCGCGGCGATAGCGGCGTTCGTGACCCACGGCGGATTGCCAACAATCAGGATAGGTCGCTCGAGTTGCACAAAAACTTCTTCGAGATTGAGTGTAAAAAAATCTGCTTGCAAAACTTGCAGTTTCGACGAACGGCTTTTGGCTTCGATCACATAAGCCGGATTGATCTCGAAGCCTCGAGCTTGGGAAACGTTGGGGAACGTCTCGAGAGCCGCGAACAAAAGATTCCCGATACCGCAAGTGGGTTCAAAAATACTTTTTGGTTCGTGTTGAATTCTGTCTCGAGCGATTTTAAGCACTTGATGGGCAAGACTGATGGGCGTTTGAAAGTCGCCGAACTCAACTGGGCTGCGTTTGGATAATTCAGGACTGATGAGAATCAAATCCTTATCAGTCAACGGCTATCACAGCCCCTGAATACCATTCACGTACAAAGCAGTCCCTATCCAAACGATCAAGACCGAAATGAAACTTACTGTCTGTGTACGGTGTAGATATCCGAATTTTTTCCACAAGTACGTCAATTTTAGATTCGATTTGCGCTTTCAATTCGTAAAACTGACTGGCACTCCTGTCGTGTGCCGTTAAAGCACTAAAACTGTTTCCTGCCAGCATGAAGCCTCCACCTGGCGATAAATAAACTGTTCCGTCTTTTAATTCGAGAAAAGCACTTGCTCCTGCTTTTCGCATGGTAAAATACTGTTCATCATTGAGCTTTGGAGTAACGTTTGTGAAATCTGACTTAAACTGCCGAATTAGGTCAGGCCAATTGGAATGTACGATCTCGAGTAATTCATGTTCGGCCCAAAGGGTACGATTTGAGCGTCCATGAGGTCGAATGTTAATGCAATAAATCATCTGGTCCTTAACCACTGCAAGTAAAACCAGCTTCGTCCCTTTTACAAGACCATTGGTTTCGAGTGAAGTACCAAGATGAAAATGATGGATATCCCAATCGAAAAGCAATCCATCAAATTTGTCAGCCTCTTGTATGCCACGACTTGCATGGCAGTTGAGGTCTTCACCACGTTCTGATTTTTCACGTAGCCAGTCAAAGCCCGCTTGTACTTCGGGCGGACAAGAGAAATCCGATGAAAGTTCAAACTGACGTGGAGCAGCAGGAATGCGTCGCTGCATGACATTGAAGTACGCCATCGCAACATCACGTGAACTAAAATTCGGATCAAGGCTGTATCCCAGGGCTTTAAGTTCATCACCCAACCAACCGGCCCAGTCTTCGTAAAGGGTGATTTTGACATCGTATGGCTGACTCAAGGTTTCTCCCGTGTTCGTAGCTGGTGAACAGATACGTCAACTGTATCTTTTGTTTTCATCCTACTGAACTGCAAAATGGCTTACTCGAATTTTACTACAGCATAACCCAAACTCGAGCCAATCAAAATCACTAAACTTGACAATACTACGCTCAAGTCTTATTATACACTCACTTCAAGCTCGAGCCTGATCTCGAGCCATTTTCCTGCCCTCGTAGGAGCACCCATGAACCCAGAAAAATTCACCGAACTGGCATTGCAAACCGTGCAGGCCGCACAATCCAGCGCCCAAACCCGAGGCCATTCACAGATTTTGCCCGCACATGTGCTGCTCGCCGCGCTCGAGGCTCAAGATTCACCGGCCGCCCGAGCCGTGGAACTCGCCGGGCGCGATGTAAAGGCCGTTAAAACCTCGCTCGAGACATTCCTGACCAAGTTGCCGAAAGTCTCCGGCGATGCCACCAGCGGCCAGTACGTCGCGCAAGACACCGCCAAAGGATTCGAGAAGGCCGAGAAAACCGCACAAGAATTCGGCGACAGTTTCATCGGCATCGACACGCTGTTTTTGGCAATGCGCGATCAACATTCTGGCAACGACCTGCCATCATCTCGAGAATTGCGCAGCGCACTCGAGAAGCAACGCGGAGGAAAAAAAGTGGATTCCAAAACCGCCGAACAAAATTACGAAAGCCTCGAGAAATACGGCATTGATTTGACGCAACTCGCCAAGGACGGCAAGCTTGACCCGGTGATCGGCCGCGACGAAGAGATTCGCCGGATCATGCAAATTTTGTTGCGCCGCACGAAGAACAATCCGGTCTTGATTGGCGAACCCGGTGTCGGCAAGACGGCTGTGGCCGAAGGCCTGGCGAGCCGCATCGTTAACGGCGACGTTCCAGACGGCCTGAAACACAAACGCATCATCAGTTTGCAAATCGGCACGCTACTCGCGGGCGCAAAATTTCGTGGCGAATTCGAGGAACGCCTCAAAGCTGTGATGCAGGAGGCGACGCAATCGGCGGGCGAAGTGATTTTGTTCATCGACGAGTTGCACACGATTGTCGGCGCGGGCAAAACCGAGGGCAGTCCCGACGCGGGCAACATGCTCAAACCGGCATTGGCTCGAGGTGAATTGCATTTGATCGGCGCGACGACGCTGAAAGAATACCGCGAGATCGAAAAGGACGCGGCGCTCGAGCGGCGTTTTCAACCCGTATTCGTCAACGAACCGAGCGTTGAGGACACGATCAGCATTTTGCGCGGCATCAAGGAACGCTACCAGGTGCATCACAACGTCGAGATCACCGATCCGGCGTTGGTCGCGGCGGCGACACTCTCGAACCGGTACATTTCGGATCGGCAATTGCCTGACAAAGCGATTGATTTGATCGATGAAAGCGCGGCGCGATTGCGCATGCAACTCGAGTCGAGCCCTGAAGAAATTGATGGGCTCGAGCGGCGCAAATTACAACTCGAGATTGAACGCCAGGCACTCTCAAAAGAAAAAGATGACGATTCGATGCGGCGTCTCGAGATTCTGGACATCGAATTGCGCACCGTCACCGAGAAGGTTTCTGGTCTGCGTGGCGAATGGGAATCCGAACGCGGCGAGTTGATCAAACTCAAAGAGGCACGCGAGAAATTGGACGTGGTTCGCACGCAAATCGAAAAGGCCGAACGCGAGTATGACCTCTCAAAAGCCGCCGAGTTGAAATACGGCACGCTGCCCGCACTCGAAAAAGAGGTGCTCGAGTTTGAACGCAGCCTCAAGAACGCGAAGTTCGCCAGCCAGCAAGTCACCGACGATGACATCGCCGAAATCGTTTCGCGTTGGACCGGCATTCCTGTCTCAAAGTTGCTCGAGGGTGAACGCGAAAAACTCCTCAGGCTCGAGGATGAATTGCACAAGCGAGTGATCGGCCAAGAGGAGGCGATCCGGGCGGTCAGCGATGCGATCCGTCGCTCACGGGCCGGACTCTCCGATCCGAAACGTCCAATCGGTTCGTTCATGTTCCTCGGGCCGACCGGTGTGGGCAAAACCGAACTGGCCAAAGCACTCGCCGGATTCTTGTTCGACACCGAAGACGCGATGATTCGCATTGACATGAGCGAGTACATGGAAAAGCACAGCGTCTCGAGGTTGATCGGTGCGCCTCCTGGATACGTTGGTTTTGAAGAGGGCGGACAATTGACCGAAGCGATTCGTCGCCGCCCATACGCCGTGATTTTGTTCGACGAGATCGAGAAGGCTCACCCGGATGTCTTCAACGTGCTGCTGCAAGTGCTCGACGATGGACGCTTGACCGACGGGCAGGGACGCACCGTGGATTTCCGCAACACCGTCATTGTCATGACCAGCAACATCGGCAGCCCAATCATTCTCGAGGCGGCACGCAACGGTGGCATCACCAGCGGTGTGCGTGATGATGTGCAAAAACTCTTGCAATCGCATTTCCGTCCAGAATTCCTGAATCGCGTTGACGAAATCGTGATCTTCGATGCCCTCAGCGTGCATCAAATGCGTGACATCGTGGACATTCAACTTTTGGGATTGCGCTCGAGGTTGCACGAACGGCGGGTTTCGCTCGAGTTGACCGATGCCGCCAAAGACCATCTGGCGAGCGTCGGTTACGATCCGGCGTTCGGTGCCCGACCACTCAAACGGGCGATTGGCCGCGAACTCGAGACACCACTTGCCAAGAAAATCCTGGCGGGCGAAGTCCCAGAATCCTCGATCATCAATGTGGATTTTGTTGAAGGCAGGCTCGAGTTTGGGTTGAAATTGGCGAACTAAAATTAAAAAACCGAGCCTCGAGATTGCGCAATCTCGAGGCTCGAGCGTTGACTTAGACTTACTGCTTCTTGAGTTGTCCGCGCACTTCGCCACCAGGATTGGCCGCAGTGTGGATGTTCACGTAAAACTTGCTCGCATCTAGATTCGCAACTGTGAGTGTTGCATCTATTGGACACGTGGCCGTGATTGAGCCTGTGCCCGCCGTAGCACCCGCCACGATCTTGTCGGCGAAAAGACAAATTGGAGGATTGACGGCGGTGTTTTCATCCGCAGGGCCATGGACGTGTGCGCCTGTGGCCACACCGCTCAAACCACTGAAATTGATCTTCAAGGTCAGGGTCGCGCCGTCCAGGGTGGCGGTGACATCACCCGTTCCAGCCGTGGTGACAGCGGTTGGTTTTTCGGCTGCACCACTCAGGGTGGCTTTGTAGGTCGGCAATACTGGCGTCGTGTTGCAGGCGGCAAAAACCAAAATTCCAAATCCAAGTGCTAAAAAAAGCTTATTCATAAAAACCTCCTGATGTCAGGGCCGAACGGACCCTCGAGAACCCGGCCTTGGTGCTGCGCGGTCGGGCAAAACTTCGAGACGGTTGCGGCGGATGGGTTTTCCAACGCTGACCTCCTTGTTGATAGTTT
>JAYURE010000926.1:0-7141 GCA_043756345.1 Deinococcales bacterium
AAGTGGAAAGTGGAAAGTGGAAAGTGGAAAGTGGAAAGTGGAAAGTGGAAAGAAAAACCTCGAGCCGTTCCTCATTGCTCACGGCTCATTGCTCACGGCTCATTGCTTATTGCGCTTTGACATTGATTTGGGCGTTCGCGGTGCCAAGCTCGAGTTCGGCGATGCCCAGGCCGTTCTGTTGGGCCTCGAAGCGTTGCCCATCGAGTTTGATTTCAAATCCGGGCAGCGTCACATCCAATTTGGCGTTTGCGGTTTCGCCACGCACAGTTAGGCCCGCCGGGGCTCGAGGTGCAATCACGTTGATTGGGGCGTTGCTGGTGCGGGCGCTCGAGCGAGAATTGGCTGCGAATTGTGAACGTTCAAGGCGAATTGCGCCGTTGCTGCCCTCGAGTCTTAAGGTGATTTCTTTGGCATCGCTGATCTGAATGGTTCCGTTGCTGCTGCCAACCTCGAGTATTCCAGTGGGTTTGATAACTTCGGTTGCGGCGTTGCTGTTGAGGAGTTGTGTGAATTTCGCGCCAGTGTCGGTGATCAGGATGCGTCCGCCAGTGGTGCTGGCCTCGATGTGTTCGGCTTGGGCGCTGACCTCAATCGGACCGTTGGCGGTGGTCAACGCCAGGGTTAATCCAGGCTCGAGCGGTTGTGGGGCGGGCAGGGTCAGTTCAAAACTGGTGCCGGTGTTCCAAGCAAAAAATGGGCGTTTGGCCTGCACGTTGAGGATTTCGGCCACGGTTTCGCTGCGCACGGTCACATTGCCTTTGCGTCGAATGATCAATTTGGCTGGGCCGGGCGCGTTGGAAACCTTGATTGAACCATTGAAGCTGCGCAACTCGATGCGGCGCACACCTTCGAGCGAAACGAATTGAATCTCGGCGGCTTCGCCCTCGAGGGTTGGGGCGTTGCTGGGGATCAAGTCTTGCCAGTTTCCGGCAGTGAATGTGCCCGCGACGATGGCAACAACGGCGTATACGAGTGCATCACGGGTTTTGAGGTTGCCCAAAAGCACACCGGAACCTGCCACCATCCAGGCGAGCGGCCAGAGCCTTCCGAGCGGCGTGAACAACAGCAGCACGAACAAGCCTCCGAGCCGGACCAAGGGCAGGTGCTCGAGGTTCCAACGTTCTGAGGTTGTGAGCGGTTCGGACATCAGCCTGATCTTAGCTTGGATCGCAGCGAACTGCCGTTTGCCAACATGATCTGCCCAGGGCAATCGCAAAGTCAGGATTGGTCTGAAAATGAGCCTGAATAGATCCTCGCTTCGGTGGGCGAAGCATGCAACGCCCTCGCCAGGACAACCAATAGAACCCAAAATTCTCGAGACAACGACTTTGCGGTTGCCCTGATGATTTGCCTATGGGTTAGGCTCGAGGGGTTGCAAGGAGGTCAGATGAAGGTTGCTGCGCAAACAGTTGTGAAATTCGCTTGGACGTTGAGCGTGGATGGAAAACGGGTCGATGGTACGCCGGAAGGGGAGACGCAAACCATCCTGATCGGGCACACGCATGGACTCCCGGTGCAACTCGAGGCGAGCTTGTTTGGACTCGAGGCGGGCGAGCAGACAACCGTGAACATCGAACCCGAGAACGCATATGGCGTCTATGATTCGGGCAAGCGTCAGATCGTGCCGATCTCGAGTTTTCCGGCTGGTGCGAACTTGCAGGTCGGTGCAACGTTTTTCACGCAAGACGCCGAGGGAAATCCGTTGACTGCTCGGGTGATCGAATCCTCAGGCGAAAATGTAACGGTGGATTTCAACCATGAATTCGCGGGCAAGATTCTAGAGTACAAGATTGATCTGCGAAGCGTGCGGGTTGCCGAAGCGGGCGAACTCGAGCATGGTCATGTGCATGGTGATGGTGGGATCAAGCACGAGCACTGATCTTCGAGTCCTGATTTCGAGTCCTGATTTCGAGTCCCGATCTTCGAGCACTGATCCTCGAGCACTGATCCTCGAGCACTGGTTTCCAAAACGTGAACAGCCTCGGGATTTGTCACCCGAGGCTGCCAAAAGAAGTAATCCTGTAAAAGAAATCTTGTGAACGACACTCAGCGTTGGTAGAGCTTCAACTCGAAACCACCTGAGATACGACGAATCTCGAGTTCGATCATTGCGCCGCTGCGACGAAACATCAAGCGGACATTGTTGCCGTTGCCAGCGCGGGCCACCATCTGCCAGCCTTTGCGCTCAAGTTCCTGACCGTAGAACTGCACGACCGTTTTGAAGTTGGCTTTGCTCGAGAGTTGCACATTAACGGTTTGGTCGCTCGGATCATCGAATCGCACGATCACCGATCCGGGGTAGACGTTCAGGCCGTACTCAACCGAGATGGTCGTCGTGACGGTTGTGCTGCCCGTGTTGTTGCGGGGCGCTGGGGCTGCGCTGCCGTACTGTGGTTGAACCTGGAAGTACGTGACATCCGTGACCCAATCGCTGGCTGGAACTGGCTGCACCACGATGCTCAAGGCGCGTGCGAGGTTGTCCTGACCTTGAATGCTCGAGGTGGCGAACGGTTGGTTGCCTTTGAAGCTGGCGATCTCGGAGGTATCCAGTTGGCGTTTGCTGGCCACGGCGAGCACCTTGTCCTGACCGCTCGGGCCATCAACGCTGAGGGTGTACGCACCACCGGCTGGTGGGAAGCTGCGGGTTTCACCGGCACGAAGGTACTGACTACCACCGGAAAGGCGGTTCGGCAGGATTTGATCGATCTGCCCGTCGGCATGAACACTGAACAGGTAGACGTAAGCGTTATCGGAAACGTTGACACTGACGCGGATGGCATCGCCAATGTTGTACACCGGATTGCTACCAGCACGGTCCACCGAAACGTTGACCGACAAATCTGATTGCACTGGATTGACGATGATGCTTTGCGGGCTGATCTGTGGCGTGGCAAACGCGCTCGAGAGGGCCAGGGTCAGTGAGCCGAGTACGATTGTGCCGATGGTTTGCTTGCTGTTGATGTTCATGATTGCCTCCGGGTTCGGACCGTCTCGAGATCGTGTTCTCACGGGCTCGTTGGTCCTCTTGCCATGAACTTACTTGCTGGCTCGAGCCCATGTCTGAGGGGATTCTTGAGGAATGCTTAGAAATGAAGCGCCGCTCAAGGTTGATGCTTCACCGTTTGAGGGTGGTGAGACTTTTAAACCTCGAGTGAAGGGAATGGGACTCAAGTTTTGGGTCTCAAGTTTTGGGTCTGAGGAGAAGCTTTGAATCGGTAGCATGACGAATAGAAGTCAAAAAGGCGCAGAGATCAACCTCAGGGCTCGATCTTGTTCTTTTCACTTTCAACTTTGCACTTTCCACCTTCGGTCTCAATCCCACCCTGAGGCTGTTCCCCAGAATTTCCGATCCAGGGCATCAAATCCAGAGGTTTGATCCTCGAGTTGCTTCTTTTTGGAGTGATTTTTTGTACTTTCGCAGTGAACTCAGAACCATTTTTGCTGCGAAAACATGATCCACACACGGTTTTCTCGAGCATCCGCGTTAGGGTCTTCGTTGTTTGCCGATCACACGGTATGATCCGTGAACCGTGCGCATCCTGTTTCTTTCCGACATTCACGGCAACTACGACGCGCTTCAGGCGGTGCTCAAGGATGCGGCTGGTCGTGATTACGACCGGGTGATTTTCCTCGGCGATGCCGTCGGGTACGGGCCAGAACCGATTGAGGTTTTAGAGACGCTCGAGGGTTTGGGTGCGAACTGCATCATTGGCAACCATGACGAGTGGTTGCTGCAAATCTCTCACGGCTCGGATTACACGCAGTACGGGCTGGTCGGCATGGTTTTAAACTGGCAACTCAAGCAACTTGGTCCGAGGCACCTGAGCCTGATTCGCACCTGGGTTGGCAAACGCACGATTTCGCTCGAGGATGCGCCGAAGGTCACGGAGCGCCTGCCATCGGAGTTCCTGATCATTCATGGCAGTCCGCGCAACGCGTTTGAATACACCGATTCCTTAACCACCGCCCGAGCCGTTTTTGCCGCCTGGCCGGACCGTTTGGCGTTTGTCGGGCACACGCACGTGCCGGGGATTTACGCGACGCTCGAGGGGCCGGTTGGCGATTGGACGCGGCACCATTCGGCCACGGATTGGCACACGAAGATCCCCATGCCGCCCAAAGCGCGTTGGATTGTGAACCCCGGCAGTGTCGGCCAACCGCGAGATGGGAATCCCAAATCCAGTTACGGCATTTTGGACCTCGAGCGTGGCGTGATGGAGATTCATCGGGTCGATTACGACATCGAGGCGGTTCAGGCGAAAATTCGCAGTGCGGGTTTACCGGAGGGTTTCGGGGCGCGTTTGACCCTCGGTCGATGAAAACCGAGTCGATCAAAACTGAGTCGATGAGCACAGGCATGATCGGGCATGCTCGAGTCAAAGCGCAACTGGCGCAACAACATGCGAACGCGATCCTCTTGACCGGTCCGGCCCGTGTTGGACGGCGCGTGCTGGCAAAATGGTACGCGCAACTCGAGAATTGCCGATCTCGGGGCGACGAACCATGTGGCGAATGCCCAAGCTGCCAAACGTTCGCGGCGGGAACCTCGAGTGACCTGCTCGAGATTAGCCCGAAAGAGGAGACAAGCACCGGCAAGAAAGCCCGTTCGAGCATCATTCCAATCTCGGCAATTTCGGCGGGGCACGACAAGGCCAAAGAGTACGAAACGCACGTGCACGAATGGCTCGAGACTGGCCCGCGAGCCAGAGCAAAATTCGTGCTGATCGACGGCGCGGAATTCATGAACGAGGCCGCCGCGAATGCGCTCCTGAAAACCGTCGAGGAGCCACCGCACGGCTCGAGGTTCGTGTTCATCGCCGAAGATGCCAGCGCGGTCATTCCAACAATCGTCTCAAGAAGCATTCAGGTGCGCGTGCCACCGGTTGGAGTACTCGAGATGGAACAGGCGCTTTTGAACCTCGAGCCCGAACTCGATCCTGATCTGCTGGCCTTCGCTGCCGGACGTCCGGGCCTGCTGCTCGAACGGGACCGTGTGCGAGCCAACCTCGAGACGGCCCGGAAATTCGTTGAAGCCATCCGCAACGACATGCTCGAATCCTTAACGATTGCCGATCAACTCGAGAAACGTTGGGAACGCGACCTCAGCCCGGAAGCATTGCGGTTCGTGTTGCGAAATCAAGCCGATGCCGCCCGCGTTGGCGCAGATGCCGCACTCGAACGAACCATTGAATCGCTCGAGCGTTACGCCTCGCCCGCGTTGGCGTTTGCGGTCATGGCGCTCGACTGGAGACGGGCGTTCGGCAGCAGTGGACGATAAACTTTTGTAGGGTGGGCTCCGCCCACCGTTCGCGTGTGCATGGTGGGCGGAGCCCACCCTACTCGTCCCCTCTGACCTGAGGCGTGTAAGCTCGAGCCATGAAATTCTCGAGCCTTTTCGTTTTCCCACTTGCCCTGCTCACTGTTTCTGTGCTGGCCGTTACCAGGGCACAACCCGCCTCGAACCTGGTGATCAACGAGGTCTATTACGATTCCCCCGGCGAGGATCGGGGCTGCTTCATCGAACTCAAGGGCGCTCCGGGCACCAAGCTCGAGGGGTTGACGCTGGTGACATTCAACGCCAAAGGCAACGATGCTGGTACGGTGCTGCTGGCGGGAACCATCACGGCGAGTGGTTATTTCGTGATTGGACAGGACGGCAGCGCCCCCAACCGTGATGCGGTCAATGCCTTCGTCAACCTGACCAATAGCGGTGGCGCGGTCCAACTCAAACGCGGCTCGAGTGTGCTTGATGCGGTCGCGTATGGCGAGGCCGGAACTGCAAAATCGGCTCGAGGTGAGGGACGGGCTGTCAAGGATGCCAAATCGGGGCAAAGTCTGGCACGAATCCCGGACGGGGCGGACTCGAACGACAACGCCAAGGATTTCCGCATCGGCAAACCGACCGCTGGCGTATCCAATTCTGGCAAGGCACCAACCGCTCCCGAAACCTCGAGCAATCCGAACCTGCCCGCACCGGCAAGCTCGAGCAAACCGACCGAGGTCGCCATGCCGGTCAGCAACGCCAAAAAGATTGTGTTGTTTGACCTGAGCAAGCACGAGGCGAGCGGCAATGCCGATTGGCGCATCGATGGTGGCTACTCGAGTTGGGCGGACGAATTGCGCCGCCAAGGATTCGAGCCGCGCAGCATCACCCAAAATTCAATCTCGAGCCAAACCCTGATCGAAGCGAACGTGCTGGTGATTCCCGAACCGCAAAATCCATTCTCGGACAGTGAACGCCAAGCGATCCTCGAGTTTGTGCAACGTGGCGGCGGCCTGTTGATGATTGCCGATCACCGCGACAGTGACCGTGACAATGACGGTTGGGATTCACCTGAGGTCTTCAACGGTTGGGATGGCAAAACACCCAGCAACGCGCCCAACGAATACCGCAAAAGCCTGGATGCCGCGCTGACTTTCGGCCTCTCATTCAGTTTCGCCTCGGGCTTCCGCGATCCGGTGATCACGGTCAAACCGCTCGCGCCGAGTTCGATTACTGATGGCCTGCCGAGTGCCGGAATTTACGTTGGTACCAGCACAGACGGCGGCACGCCATTGATGGGTGCGAATGGCAAAACGTACTTGGCGGTCAACGAGATCGGCAAGGGTCGCGTGCTTGGCTACGGAGACTCGAGCGCTTTTTCGGATGGCACGTTCTCGGATGGTACGAAAAGCAAGTACAACAATTGGGTCAACCTTTCCAATGCGCGTTTGGCGATCAATACGGTCAAATGGTTGGCGCAAGATTTGCAGTGAGTGGTTGCAGTGAATGGATCGGACATTCACCGATTGAATCTCGAGTCTAAAACAACGTGGGCCAATGTTGAGCCATTACTTTCGGTTGCGAAAGTGATTGCAGCATGACGGCACTCGAGCCCTTTGATGAACCCGGACTCGCCTGTGTTGCCATTCGTGACACTCGACCAAAGTTGTAAGGTAATCCACGATTTTCGTCGCCAGGGACGTGATTTTTACACACTGCGCACATCCGACCTCCATTAGACTGAAGCTGCAAGATTTTCAGGAGGTCCCCCCATGAAATTGCCGCAACACCCGCACATCCAAGAGGCTTACGCGCAACTGCTGCTCGAGGATCGCATGGTTTTTGAGCACGCTTACGCACTGCGATCCAAAGGCGTTG
>JAYURE010000927.1:0-2584 GCA_043756345.1 Deinococcales bacterium
CGTGCCAGAACCCACCTCGAGCACTTCGGACGATCCAGGAAAATGCACCGTTGCCTGCGTGTTGGCTGGAACAATTGCGTTGATCTCGAGTTGATCGCCCTCGAGTTTCCATATCACTTCTGCCATGCCGTAAGGGGTTTTGTGGCGTGCGCTGGCGTGCGTCATGCCGCCACCGATATTCGGGGCGATCTCGAAGCGGCGATAGGCTGGCTCGAGCGGCACGAGGCCCGCGACCGTGCGGTGCAACCAGTCAGCGACCGCGCCGAGCGCGTAATGGTTGAAGCTGGTCATCTCGCCGGGGTTGATCGAACCGTCCGGCAGCATCGAATCCCAACGTTCCCAGATGGTGGTCGCGCCCATTGTCACTGGGTAGAGCCAGCTTGGGCAAGTGGTTTGCGTCAGCAGGCGAAACGCGGCCTGTGTCGCGCCAACGTGACACAAGGCATCACAGATCAATGGCGTGCCGACAAAACCGGTGCTGATGTGAAAGCGGCTTTGGCGAACCAGCGCGAGCAGGCGCTCCCCGGCCCGTTGGCGCTGCTCGGGGCTCAGCAGATCAAACTCGAGCGCGAGCGCGTAGCCGGTGGTCGCGTCGCTGACCAAGCGTCCGCTCGGGGTCACGTAATCTTGGGCGAAGGCGGCGCGGATTTCTGCATGCAACTGATGGTACTTCTGGGCATCCTCGAGTTTGCCGAGCACGTCCGCCGATTTCGCCAGCAGTTCGGTCGAACGGGCAAAGTATGCCGTAGCGACAATTGCGGGAATCGTCTTGGCCTTGTCCGCCTGCTCGGGTGGCGCGTCCGGGTCGAGCCAATCGCCAAATTGAAAACCGTGCTCCCACAAGCGGCTCGGGCCGCACAGTCGCTCGAGGTGATCAACCCAGGCTTTCATGCTGGTGTACTGCTTCTCGAGGATGCCCGCGTCGCCGTAACGTTGGTACAAGACCCACGGCACGACCGTGACCGCATCGCCCCAGGCGGCGGTGGCGGTCATCCCTTCAGAGATGATGTTCGGAATGATGAACGGCACGACACCATCCGCGCTTTGCTCGGCGGCAAGGTCGGCCAGCCACGACTCGAGAAATCCCGCGCTGTTGTACAAGAAGCTCGCGGTGGGTGTGAAGACTTGAATATCGCCCGTCCAGCCCAAGCGTTCATCGCGCTGCGGGCAGTCGGTGGGGATGTCCAAGAAATTGCCGCGCATGCTCCAGATGACGTTTTGATGCAGTTGGTTGACCAACGCATCGGAGCACTCGAACCAGCCTCGGCGCTCGAGGTCAGAGTGAACGACGATGGCGGTCAGATCCTCGAGTTTGAGGTCGGGCCAGCCGGTGATTTCGGCGTACCGAAAGCCGTGAAAGGTGAAGCGCGGTTCCCAAGTCTCGAGCCCATCGCCGCGCAAGGTGTACGTGTCCACTTGCAGCGCGTGTCGCAATGGTCGCGTGCCGAGTTCACCATTCTCGAGCACTTCCGCGTGACGCAGTTGAACCGTCTGACCGGCATGGCCGCGTATTTGGATGCGCAACCAACCGACCAGGTTCTGTCCAAAATCCACCAGCGTTTTTCCCGATGGTGATTGCCAGATTTTGATCGCGGCAATTGTTTCGGTGCGCCTGACCGGAGGTCCAACCGGTGCGAACAGCGTGCCCAAATCGTGTTCGACTCGAGCGACCGCTGACCAGTTCGCATCATCAAAACCGGGTTCGGCCCAACCGGAAATCTCGAGCCGCGCATCGTAGGATTCGCCATCGTAAATGCTGCTGGAAACAATCGGGCTTTTGTGCGCCTTCCACGATTCATCGCTCACAATAATTTCGCTCGAGCCATCCTGGTATGTCACCTCGAGTTGCGCGAGCAGCGCGATCTGACTGCCGTAAATGTTGTGCTGACCACCGCCAAAGCCCAGCCGTCCGCGATACCACCCATCACCGATCAGGGCTCCAATGGCGTTGTGACCCACGTGCAGCATCTCGGTCACGTCAAAGGTCTGGTAACGCAAGCGGCTGCTGTAACTGGTCCAACCTGGAGCCAGCACGTGATCGCCGACAACCTTGCCGTTCAAATACGGTTCGTACACACCCAAGGCGCTGATGTACAAGCGGGCCTGTTTGATCGGTTTGTTCAACTCAAATTCACGGCGCAGGTACGGACTCGGCTCGAGCTTGCTGGAATCTTCAGGCCAGGTGTGACCAACAAATTGTGCTTGCCAATCCGTGACGTTGAGCAATCCTGTTTCAGCCTCGAGTGCTTCGCTCCAATCCGAACTCGAACCATCCTGACCCCAGACGCGCACGCGCAAGCTCACGTGTTCTCGAGATTGCAAGGGCGCGAACGGCCACGGCTGCAACACGGAATCGGTGATGTCAATGCGTCCGCTCGTTTGGGTTTGATCCGATCTCGAGACTTCAATCTCGTAAGCCGCTTGCATCCAGTTTTGCAATGCAGTCTGCACGATCCAGGACAGGCGCGGCGTGGCTTGCCCGATGCCCAACGTTTCACGGTGATGCTCGAGGGCTGGCTTGGCGACGTTGACGGTTTGCGTTTGGTTTGTCATATGCAGTCCTTTGCAGTCTTTGAACATCAAG
>JAYURE010000928.1:0-2580 GCA_043756345.1 Deinococcales bacterium
TCTTGATCCTAATCATGCACCTTCGGGCAGGATCGCTTCTTGACCATAAGACGCACCTTCGGGCAGGATCGCTTCTTGATCCTAATCATGCACCTTCGGGCAGGATCGCTTCTTGATCCTAATCATGCACCTTCGGGCAGGATCGCTCCAACCGGTTATAAACTCGTCCGACACGTCACTTTTGGCCACTCGCTCTGCTCGAGAAATACTCACGTATTTCTGCCACTTTCCACTAGGCATCCAGCGATTGAAGCTGGCCATCAAATCAAGGAGTCAAAAATGAAGAGGTTACAGGTTCAGGGGGTTCATCACATCACGCTGCTCGGTTCGACCAAGCAGAGCGCCATCGATTTCTGGGAGGGCTTGCTGGGCATGCCCTTCATTTTTGAGCAACCGAATCTGGGCAAGCCTGACGAGAACCATTTGTATTTCGATCCCGGCGACGGTCGTTTGCTGACGGTGTTTACCAACGAATCTCGAGAGGACGCTGGGCGTCCCGCCCCTCGAGAAATTGGCTGTGTTGAACACATCGCCTTCAACGTCTCGAGGGCAACCTTCGTGCAGATTCCAAGTCGTTTGCTTGAACGGGGGATCGAATTTCTCGAGCGTGATCGTGGTTTTATGAATTCGGTTTATTTTCAGGACCCGAACGGTTTGAAGGTCGAATAGGCCTGTTACAAGTTTCAAACGCCTGAAGGTTTCCGTGATGCCGAGGTCTTGCAAAAGGCGTATCAGTTGCGCCTCGAGCGTGGCGATCATCACATCGACGATGAGCATTTGGCGGACGCGATTGAGTGGCTGATGCAGTCTCGTGCGCGTTGATCCTGGTCACGCTGGACCAAAAGCCTGGTAGAACTTCGGGCATGAAGGCTCGAGTTTGGCGGTTGCTGTTGGTTTTCGTGGCTTTCTTGGGCCTGATCAGATTCTATTGGGTCGGTGTGGCGCAATCGGCTGATCCGGTCGTCACAGGGGCAATTCCTTCTCCCCTGCCACTCGAGTCCGATGGTGTCGGCCAGTACCTGATTGCCCGTCCGAGCACCCCGATTGGCACGTTGTTCGTGTTCTATCCAGGCGGCAAAGTTCCACCTCGAGCGTATGAGCATTGGGCTCGAGCATTGGCGGCTCAGGGTGTGACCGTGGCGATTCCGATCATGCCGCTCGATTTGGCGATTCTGGGGATTTACCGGGCCTCAGCGGTGCGTGATGCGCTTCTTGCGAAGGGTTGGCGGGCGAAACGTTTTGTTGTCGGCGGGCACAGTTTGGGTGGCGCGATGGCAGGCTGGTACTCGGCGTGGTTACCGGTTGATGGTTTGGTCTTCATGGCCGCTTATCCACCGTGGAGCATCGCCGAGAAAACGTTTCCGGTGCTGTCAATTGCTGCCGAATTTGATGGTCTGGCCACGCTTGAGAAGGTTCGGGCGAGCCTGCCGAATTTGCCGCCGAGCGCTCAACTCGAGGTGATTCCCGGTGGCGTTCACGCCTTCTTTGGACGTTATGGGGCACAGGCGGGCGATGGCCAACCGACCACTTCACGCGAGGCGTTTGAGGCAGTCGTGCTCGAGAAGTTGAACGTGTTTCTCGAGAGAATCCGACAGTAATCTCGATAGTAAATTTTGAGATCACACCTCGAGATGAAAAAGCGGAGCAAGCGCAATGCTTGCTCCACTCGTGTTTCGGCTCGATCCTGTGGTTTAGAAGGCGAAGCGCAGTCCGGCCCGCAGGTTCACACCGAATTGGTTGCTTGGGGCTCCGAAGGTGAAACGCGGGTTGGCCTCGACGAACAGACCAAAATTCTGCGTGAAGTTCAGACCCAAACCGGCGGCACCACCGACGAAGGCGCTGTTCGCAACACCGAAGACGCCACCGCCACCGATACCGATGTATGGGTCAAAGAAACCGTCTGGATTGAACTCGAACATCACGTTGGGTTCGACGGCCAAGGTTTTGGCGGCCAGGTTGTAATCGGCTGCGACCCGAAGGCCGAACGGTCCGATCAGGCGTTTCACGCCGACCACGCCGCTGATGCCGAGGCTGCCACCGGATGGCACAACCCCGAAATTCGCGCCCGCTCCGACGTAAATGTTGGTTTTGCGTGGTGCTGGCGCGTCAGGCACGGTCACTTCTGGTGTGGTCACGACCGGTTCTGGCGTGGGGGTGGGCGTCACGGTTGGTTCTGGCGTGACCGGTTTGGCGGCCTTCAAGGTGCCAACTTCGGTCGAAAGGGCCGTGACTTGACCCTCGAGTTTGCCGACACGATCCTCGAGTGCGGCAACTTTCGCAGGATCGGCTCCGGCAGCCGGTGCCGGTTGTGCGGCGGCCTGCTTTTCAAGTGCTGCGACTTTTTCTTCCAGAGCGGTGACTTTCGCAGCGTCGGCTCCGGCGGCGGGTGCTGCGGCCTCCGGTGCTGGTGCAGCTTCGAGTTCGGCGATGCGGTCCTCGAGTGCTTTGACATCATCGGCACTAACGGCACCTTCGGCGGGTGCAGCACCTGCATCCTCGAGCGCTTTCAAGCGGTCCTCAAGATCCGTCGTATCTGCGGCGGCAGGTTCTGCGGCAGGCTCTGCGGCTTTGTCTTCAAGG
>JAYURE010000929.1:0-2580 GCA_043756345.1 Deinococcales bacterium
ATTTTGTTTCACAGGCTCGTGGTGCAACGATTCAAGGCATCACTCGAAGTGTGGTTGAGGATTTGCTTATTCCCCTTCCACCGCTCGAGGTTCAGAAACGGATTGCTTCGATTTTGGATGCGGCGGATGCGTTGCGGGCCAAGCGTCATGAAAGTTTGCGAAAGCTCGAGGTGTTGTTGAAAAGCGTGTTTCTCGAGATGTTCGGTGATCCATTCACGAACCCAAAAGGCTGGGACGAAATTGAGATTGGTAAAACAGCCATTCGTTTCTCGGATGGACCTTTCGGCTCCAACCTAAAATCTGAGCATTACCAAGAAACAGGAATTCAAGTGATTCGACTTCAAAACATTGGAGTAGGAGAATTTGACGACTCGAGCAAGGTTTACGTCTCGGAAGAGCATTTTCAATCCTTGCCAAGACATCACTGTAAACCTGGGGATGTCATCATCGGAACGCTTGGCGAACCAAATTTGCGGGCCTGCATTTTACCTTTGCATATCAAAAATGCTTTAAACAAAGCCGATTGCATTTTGTATCGAACCGATCCAAATTTCGTAACACCTGAATATGCGTGCAACCTGCTGAACAGTGACGGCATGGTGAGCAAAGCATCATTGCTTGCTTTGGGAGAAACCCGTCTTCGCATCAGCATGGGACGACTGAAAAGCTTAACAATGCCTGTTCCGCCGCTCGAGCTTCAGCACAAATTCTCGGGCGTCATTGCCAGATTCGAGAAGGAAAAATCGGACACGCTGGCTTCTCTTGCTTCCCTCGAGACGTTGTTTTCTTCTCTTCAAGATCAAGCGTTCAATGGCACGCTGGAATCGCCATCATTGGCGCAACTCGAGGTTCAAACGTCATTGTTCTGAAAAATTCGTGCTTACCAAGTTGCAGGTTTTGCGATCACATTCCCGACCGAATCCGTCAGGCTGGCCGGAAATTGGGCTTTCGGCAACAGGTTCAGCGGCAGTGTCATGTTCTTGTCTGCTGCGCCACGCAATTCTCTGGCCGCACCACGGAACCGATCTCGAGCGGGAACGTACACGGTGATTTTAATGCTTGGAAACCGTTGCTTGACCAACCGCAGCGCGGGAACCAAGTCGGAATCTCCTGAGACAAGCACGATCCGATCACACAAGTTTTGGTAGGCATCATCCACCATTCGCAGTGCGATGTTGACATCCGTGCCTTTTTCTTCGGCGGCCTTGAATTCTCGAGGGCCGATGTGTTTGCAGGTGTTCACGCGGCATTTGATGGTTTTGCTTTTGAACAACCCAAATTCGGTGATGACCAGCGGCGATGTGGACAGGGCGCTCAGGTAGGCTTCCTGGTCTGCGTCGGCGGTTCGGGCGGTGAAGTACCGGATGTGTTGAATGTCGTCGTCTTGGCGGATCAGGTGAAACAACCGCTCGAGATCGAGCCATTTGTCTGGGCCGTTGCGTAACGCGCCGTAGTACAGGTTGAATCCGTCGATGTAAATGATGCTTCGTTTTGACATTGGGTGCCTGTTGTCGAGTGTATCAAAAGAACGGGCAGCCGCTTGGGCTGCCCAACCAGTCAAAGACTGGGGAGTTGTGGCAGCATGTTAATACAGGCATTGACTTTTCGCAAGCTGGTTTCCTACATGGTTCATTTAATCGCGCCGCAATTGGCGCAACTCGAGGTTCAAACGTCATTGTTCATTTAATCGCGCCGCAATTGGTGCAACTCGAGGTTCAAACGTCATTGTTCTGAAAATGGCGTGTGCTTCGATCCGTTCAGTCACGCATTCCGGTTTGTACGGCAATCGCTTCGGTCACAATCTCCAGGGTGGTGTCCGTTACGCGCCCGATGTAACGTTGCAGGCGTTGTTTGTCCACGGCTCGGATTAGTTGCGGTTGCGCTTTGGAATCCCGGTCTAGGCCGCCGTCGCCTTGTGGAATAAAGACTTCAAAGTTGTAAACGCGATGCACGCTCGAGGTCAATGGACAGACGATCACGGTGCGGGCGTGTTTGTTCATGCTGTCGCTGGAGATCACGAGGGCGGGCCGGGTCATGGCGGCTTCAGAACCCACAGCGGGGTCGTGATCCACCCACCAGAGTTCGCCTCGAGTGACGTTAACCATTGAGGCCGTCCGCGTTGGTGAAGGCCCACCAGTCGGCATCGGTCTGTTGTTCGGGGTCGTTTGCGGCTTCGCGTGCGTCTTGTTCGAGTTCGGCGCGGCGCAGGGTTCGGATGGCGGCTTCGACGGCTTCGGATCGTGTCCTGAGGTGGTGTGTGTTGCGGTATCGCTCGAGGAATTCGGCGAGGTCGGATTCGACGGTGACGTTCAGTGTCGATTTCATGGGGTTGATTATGTCATGAATTGCAACATGATTGATGCGGTTCTCAGCTTTTCAACCTCGGATCGAACACGAACGGTTGCGCTTCACCGATCTCGAGGCTTGCAAAGTTTGGATGTTGAATGTTGACGATCAAGTTGAATTCGACCGGTACAATCGCGCTCGGCACGCGCAGCAGCAAGCTCGAGCCTTTTTGCGCCCAAGTGCTGCCAATGTTCTTGGTGCTGGCTGGTGCGGGATCTTGTTGCCAATCGTCGG